>CADBFL010000029.1 GCA_902793875.1 uncultured Eubacteriales bacterium
GAAGAAGAAAACTCCCGGAAGGAGGATCAGAAGGCCGTAGATGAAGAGCCTCGCGGAGACTCCCGGATGGAAGACGCGGTAAGTGAAGGTGATGTAGGCCTTTATGATGCCGGCATCCTTTTTCGTGACCACTCTGTACAGAGCATCCTTTTTCTTAGGGCTCCTGTTTTCCCGAACCGGCTTTGCTGATTCGGCCGGCTTTTCTGCGGCGGCGCTTTGCTCTGCGGCGGCGTTCTGCTCTGCGGCGCCCTGAGCTTCTGCTTCGTTCTTCTGAGGCACATCCGCTCCCGCTCCCGCAGCCGCGGCTCCGGCTCCGGCTTCCCGGTCCTCAGGGGCCTGCGCCTCTGCAGCCGGAGCGGCTTTCGGCTTTTCCTGGTCCTTCGGTCTGTTCTTTCTTGCTTTGTTCTTTGCCATTTCCTGATTCTCCTGTTTTTGGCTTTCGGCTTTTCCTGGTCCTTCGGTCTGTTCTTTCTTGCTTTGTTCTTTGCCATTTCCTGATTCTCCTGTTTTTTTGACACAAAAAGTATAATATGTGCCTCGTTTTTTGTAAACATCAAAAGAAGCCGTGGTGTATAATGGCTGTGCAGATATTACGATAATGGCGGCTGCGGCCGCCGGCAATAATAACCAAGGAGAAACAGGATGAAAGAGAACGTCATTTTCTGCTATTCGGGAACAGGCAACTGCCTCGACATGGCAAAGAACATCGCTAAGCAGCTGGGAGACACTGACATCATCATGATGCGCAGATACCCTGCGGTCACCGACGTGAGAGAGGCGAAGAGGGTAGGGTTCATATTCCCGTGCTACGGCGGAGGACTCCCGGGACATGTCGAGAGATATCTCTACGACATCAAGGTAAGCCCGGATGCATACACATTCGGCATCGCGCAGTGCGCGGCCTACAAGGGCGAAGGCCTGTACAAGCTCAACGAGCTCATCCCGCTCGACTACTGGGCTGCAGTGTCTCATCAGTGCACATGCATCTGGCTCTTCCCGCACGACCTCATGCTTCCTAAGATGGGAGCCGTCGAGGCTCAGGCGAGGTCCGAGCATTTCGCCGAGAGATTCGCCCGCGACATCAGCGCCGGAATAAAGACTGAAAAGAAACTCGGCAGGGCCCTGGTGAACAATGCGGAGCACGCCGGATGGCCGATGATAGCCCGCATGCAGGGCCAGAGCCTGAAGGCCAACGACAGCTGCGTGCTTTGCGGGACCTGCGCGAAGGTCTGCCCTATGGACAATATCCGATACGCCGGCAAGGCCGTGGTGTTCGGAGACAAGTGCATCTCGTGCTGCGCCTGCGTGCAGTACTGCCCTGAGGAGGCGATCAACTTCGGAAAGATCACGGAGAAGAGAGAGCGCTATCACAACGTCAACATCACAGTCGACGACCTGAACCAGGAGATCATCTCGTTCCAGTAAGCATGGCAATATAAGAGCCGCGGGCCTGACGGCCGGCGGCTTTTGCTATGCGCCCGGACTACTTCGGGTTGGTGTCGATCTCGTCGTGGGAGGTCTTCGACTCTCCGTCGACGGCGTTGGCGTCGTAAAGGTCCTTTTTGATCTGACTGCTGCTGATCTCGGGAGTCCTTTCGAGATAAACGACATCGACGCCTTCTTCCTTGAGGAAGTCGAACTTTCCCTTCCAGTCATCGCCGATCACGAAGGTATCGATGTGGTACTCGTGCATGTCGGACTTCTTCTGCTCCCAGCTCTCTTCGGGGATCACGAGGTCGACGTATCTGATGGATTCGACCAGAGCCTTGCGCTGCTCGTACGAGAAGTAGCATTTCTTGCGCTTGCTGTTCCAGTTGAACTCGTCGGTGGATATCGCGACGATGAGGTAGTCGCCCTGAGCTTTGGCCCTTCTGAGCAGATTGATGTGCCCGTAGTGCAGAAGGTCGTAGGTTCCGTATGTGATGACTCTTTTCATTGATATGTATCTCCTGTTGCCTGTTTCTCTTCTTTGACGCAGACATTGTACCATTTAGCAGCGGCCCGTGGCAACGAGGAGGGCGCGATGCAAAGAAGCGGCCCTGCGATGCGGCAACCGCGTCCGGTTGGACAGAGCATGCCTTTAGTGTTAAGATTTGCACGGAAGGAGACAGAACAGATGGAACAGGAATTAAGCTCGATCGGCAGGATGACCCAGAACCTGATCGATTCAGGGACCGATCTCGGGCTCAGGATACTGGTGGCCGTCCTCACATACATAGTCGGCCGCATACTGATAAACTGGATACTCAAAGCGCTGTCGAAGATAAAGAGCGTCGTCAGGATGGACGAGACCGCGCGGATCTACGTCCGGAACATCATAAAAGCCGTTCTGTACACGGCGCTCTTCGTGACCATGATCGCGGAGCTGGGCGTACCGATCTCTTCGGTCGTCGCCATCATAGTCGCGGCGGGAGCCGCAGTCGGCCTCGCGCTCCAGGGAGCTCTCTCGAACTTCGCGGGAGGACTGATGCTTCTCATATTCAGGCCGTTCAGCGTGGGAGACTACATAGAAAGCGGCGGCAACAAGGGCTTTGTGAAGAGCATAAGCCTGGTGTATACGGTGATAAGGACCTTCGACAACAGGATCATCATGATACCCAACGGAACGCTTATGAACTCTGTGGTCATAAATACCACGGCCACGGATCTCAGAAGGGCGGACCTCAGTTTCGACATAGCCGCTTCGGAGCCGGCGGACAAAGTCAGGGAGACCATACTCGCAGCCGTGGACCGCTGCGGGCCGGCCCTGAAGGATCCGAAGCCCGTGGTGGCTGCGACCGGCACCGTGACGGACGGCGTCACATATGCGGTCAGAGTGTGGGTGAAAACGGAGGACTACTGGGACGTATATGAGCCTCTGATGGAAACCATACCGGAAGCTCTCAACAGGGCGGGCATTAAGAGGCCTGCGACTTTGCTGAGAATGGACGGGCAGTGGACCGGAGACAGATAAAAGCAAAGGAGATAATGGAAAGTAAATGAAAAAGTTTATCGCTGCGCTGATAACAGGCGCGCTGTTTATCGCAGAGATCGTTCTGCTCAAAAGGTATGATGTGGCGGCCATCGGGCCGGCGGGGACGGAGGTCGGATTCTCACACCTCAATCAGAGGGTGCACGACATGACCGGCGTCAACATGAGGTGGTACGACATAACGGACTATATCGGATACGGCGCGATAGCCGTATGCCTGATATTCGCTCTCATAGGACTCATACAGCTCATACAGCGCAGGAGCCTCTTCAGGGTCGACAGGGAGATAATAGCCCTCGGGGGACTCTTCGCGGTCACCATAGGATTTTACTTCCTGTTCGAGAAGATAGTCATCAATTACAGACCGATACTCATGGAGGGAGAGACGACGCCTGAACCGTCGTTTCCTTCGTCGCACACCGTCCTCATCACTGTGGTGATGATAGCGGTGCTGATGATCATCGACAATTACTCGAACGATCTCTTCTCAGGGCTCTTCAAGGCTCTGTGCGCGGCGGTGGCCGTCGTTGCGGTCGGCGGGAGGCTCTACTGCGGGGCCCACTGGTTCACCGACATAGTCGGAGGACTGCTTCTGAGCATCACGCTGCTCCTGCTTTTCGCCTGCGTCATTTACGGAGGCGATGACGCCGCCGTGCCTGCGGGCAGCGGTACGGCCGAGTTCACCGTTTTCGACGATAAGAAAGCCGGCAGAGCAGGCGCGGGAACGTCCGGCAGAGCAAGCGCCGGAAAGGCCGGCAGGGAGGTCATAAAAGAGGCCGGCGGCGAAAGCGCCGGAAGGACCGGCAGGGAAAGCGCCGGAAAGACCGGCGGGGAAGCCGGCAAACGATCCCGCAAAAAAGCCGACAAAAAAACCGGCGGCAAAAGCACCGCCGGATATACGCCGAAGCACTGAATCAGAGATCGAATACCTCAAGGCCCTCGCAGCCCGCGAGCGCGTTCTTAGGGCCGACTACGCATGTGCATCCGCTCTCTGCCATCAGGCGGAGAGCTTCTTTTTGCGCAAGAAGATCCTCAGGCGTCGTGCCGAGCATCTCCTTTCTGAAGCGGACCCTGTCTTCGTCGGTGAAGCCCGAGAACACGAAGTCGTCCGCCGCCCTGCCTTTTGCGGCAGGCGAGAGGAGAGGCTCCGTCGACGAAATGGTGGATATGATGTAGCCGTCTATGTCCGCATCGTCTGCCGAAGCGAATTCCTCCATGAACTCGGGGATGGTATTCAGGATCCCCAGGGAGCGCGACGGATTCGGATCCCTGTATGTATAGCAGAACATGCTGCCGGTCCTGCCCGCCGTCATGGATGCGCCGTAGGCGCCTCCCTGGACCCTGATGGAGTTCCAGAGGAAGGCGAGTCCGATTATGTTCGCCGCGACGGACATGCTGCCGTTCATCTTCAGACCGGCCGCCGACATGTCGCAGGCGAGCACCGAGAAGGACACCGCTGCAGGTATCTGTATCCCCATGTGCTCAGGCAGCTTCGCCTCGTAATGCGCCCTCTGCGGCTGATCCTTTCCTTCAGGCAGCATCGATACGAGTCCCGCGAGATCGGCGTATCCGGACGCCGTTTCGCTGAGTATGACATTGTCCCTGTTCACGCAGGCGCCGATGGTATCCTTCGCAAAGGCAGTGAATGCGTCGAGATCTTCGTCGGACGAAGCGCTCATTTTGTGCATGTACTGAAGGAAGCCGTATCCGTTCACGGCCTCCGCGACGGCGTCTCTTGCAGACCAGTGCGATCTGGCCTCGTAAAGCGCCAGCCTGTGTCCGCTGCTGACAGCCGATCTCTTGCCGTCCTCGTCTATCTGCTTTATTAGCTCGCGCATGAGAGCCCTGTCGTCGAAGCGGGTGTGCAGCAGTATCTCTGTCATGAGCCTTTCGGCCTCGGAGATCTTTTCTTCGAGGACCGCGGCCCTGGCCCTGATGCACGGCGTGCACTCCTTCGTCGTGTCATCGGCCGCGAGTATGTCGAGACCGAAGGACATCGAGCCCACATGCATGCGCAGCTCGTTCTGCAGAGCCAGCACGTCGTAGTTTTCGGTCGGAAGGTCCTTGTAGAACTCCGTGATGAGAGCGGCCGCCGGAAGCTCCTCGAGAGAGAGCCCGGTGACAGGGAAGTACGCGCTGATATATACGATGCCGTTCGAAGCTATCCTGTGGAAGAGGACTTCGTTGTCCCCCGCCTTCTTCATCTCGGTAGGGAAGAGCTCAGGCTCCGGACTGATGTCCGAGAGCGAGAGCCTCGGTATCTTAGCGATAGCTTCGTCGCTGTCAGGGGTCTGCTGCCATTTGAGCAGATCGCTGTTCAGCTTATCAAGAGCGGCCCTTTCTTCGTCTCCCATGGCGTCCACGGTGGCCTTAACGTAATCAGCCTCCGCCTTCGCCTCCTTTTCGCCGTATTCGGCGTCCGGAACGAGAGTGAGGACCGAGTATGCGTCCTTGTCGGCCAGAAGATCCGTCGCAAGACCTGTGAAGCAGTCCTTTGCGGCCATCTCCCTCAGGTTCGCGATCGCCTCGCCCGTTGTGAGGTAGAGAGCAGGATCACCGCCGTAAAGCCACGAGCTGAAAGCGGCGTTCGCCCTGTACAGGCCCTGAGGCTCAGGGTACTGCCTGAACCTGAAGTCGAGCTGGTTGATCGAAGCTTCGATGTCTTTTGCCGGTATGCCCTCGCCGGCAGCCGCGGCGATCGCCCCGCACGCCGTCTCCAGCAGCCTGTCGGCGTCCTTTTCGGCGTCGGCGACTCCGCGGAATATCATCATGAGATACGGCTGGGCTATGCCGTCGGACACGTAAACCTCCATGTCCTCAGCAAGGCCGGTGCTGAGCACTGCGCGCTTCAGCGGGGACTCGTTCGAATCGGCGAGCTGCTCGAGCACGACGCTCAGAGCCAGCATCTCGTCCCTGTCCTCCCAGCTTCCTATGATGCGGCCGCATGCGACGACTCCCTTGCTGCCGTCATCGCCCGCGTCGAACGGCATGCTGCGCCTTTCGACAGCCGGCTTCTGGACAGCGATCTGAGGGAGGTCCTCAAGTCTGTCGCAGGAAGCTATGTACGAATCTATCATCGCGAGCGTCTCGTCGACGGGGATGTCTCCGTCAAGGTAGAAGTACGAGTTCGACGGATGGTAGAACTTTCTGTATGTCTCGATGAAGCGTTCATATGTCAGGTCGACTATGGCGTCCGGATCGCCGCCCGAATTGTATCCGTAGCAGTTGTCCGGGAAGAGCATCTTGCCCATGGTGCGCTCTGCCAGCTGGTCGACGTCGGACATGGCTCCCTTCATCTCGTTGAACACGACTCCCTTGTAGGCCGGCTCGCCCTCGTTCGTGTCGATGTGCCAGCCCTCCTGGTAGAAGATGTTCGGATCTGTGAGTATTGCCGGCCTGAAGACCGCGTCAAGATACACCTCCATCAGATTGAGGTAATCCTGCTTTATGCGGCTCGACACCGGGTAGAGAGTTTTGTCCGGATAGGTCATCGCGTTGAGGAAGGTGTTCATCGAGGTCTTGAGAAGCTCGACGAACGGCTCCTTGACCGGGAACCTGTCCGATCCGCAGAGGACGGAGTGCTCGAGTATGTGGAAGACCCCCGTGCTGTCTTCAGGCAGGGTCCGGAAGCCGACCGAGAAGAGCTTGTTCTCTTCGCCGTTGTCGGCCCATACGACGCGGGCGCCCGTCCTGTCGTGCGTCATCTCGACGAGCCGTCCTTCTATCTCGGCTATCTCTCTTATGCGGGTAACGGTAAAACCGTGCATGCTGTCTTTTTCTTTCATGGCGTTTCTCCTTTGTGACGCTTACTATTATACCGAAGTTCGGCATAAATGTAAGAAAACACATCGCAATTGCGGCAAAATACGGGTAAAATATATAAAGATTAAGAATCAGAATGACCGAGATCACTTAATAAAGACCGGAGGCTTGAGAAATGACAGATAACGGAATGATATATTTTGCCAGAAAGGGCGACGGCGAGACGCTGTCGGACAGGATATGCATGCGGCCTGATAAGGCCAACAGACACGGCTTCATCTGCGGAGCCACGGGAACAGGAAAGTCCGTGACCCTGAAGGTGCTCGCCGAGGGCTTTTCGGAGATCGGCGTGCCGGTGTTCATGTCCGATGTAAAGGGCGACATGGCGGGGATCGCAGTGCCGGGCGAAGACAGCGAGAACATGCAGAAGAGGCTCGACAGGTTTGAGATACGGGACAGCTTCGCGTACAGGGGCTTTCCGGTATCCGTCTTCGACATCTACGCGCAGAAGGGGACGCCTCTTCGCACTACGGTATCCGAGATGGGACCTCAGCTCTTCAGCCAGGTGCTCGATCTTAACGACACACAGACCGAACTGATGCAGGTCATCTTCAAGATAGCGGACGACCTGGGCCTGATGCTCATCGACACCAAGGACATGAAGGCGATGATACAGTACGCCGCCGACCATTCCGACGAATACAAGATGGACTACGGCAACATCCCTCAGCAGTCCGCGGCAACGATCATCAGAGCGATCGTCGCGATGGAGGCGGAGGGCGCAGACATGTTCTTCGGCGAGCCGGCCATAGACATAAGGGATTTCTTCCTGACCGCCCCGGACGGACGCGGCATCATAAACATACTCGACGCGGAGACCCTCATAAACAGGCCGAGGCTGTATTCGGCCTTCATGCTCTACCTGCTCTCCGAGCTCTTCGAGGTGCTGCCTGAAGTGGGCGATCCCGAAAAGCCGAAGATCGTATTCTTCTTCGACGAGGCGCACCTGCTGTTCAAGAACGCATCGAAGAGCCTGCTCGAAAAGATAGAGCAGGTGGTCAAGCTGATCCGTTCAAAGGGCGTTTCCGTATTCTTCGTGACGCAGAGCCCGGGAGACATACCGGGAGCGGTGATGTCGCAGCTCGGAAACAAGATAGAGCACGGTCTGCACGCGTACACTCCTGCAGAGCAGAAGGCTCTGAACGCCGCGGCCGACGCATTCAGGGAAAACCCGGCCTTCGATACGAAGGAACTCATGCAGAACCTCGGGACGGGAGAGGCGGTCGTATCGATGCTCGACGAAAAGGGCGCTCCCGAGATGGCAGAGCACGCATTCGTCCTGCCGCCTCAGAGCCGGATGGGCGCGATAACGGACGAAGAAAGACAGACAGCGATAAGCAATTCGCCGATGGACGCGAAGTACCGCGATATGGTAGACAACGTCTCGGCGTACGAGCTCATCACCGGAAAGGGAGGACAGGCGGCTCCGGCAGAAACAGTGACGGCGCCGGACGGACAGGTCTACGGCAACACATCCGGCATCCCGGCGGCGCAGCCCGCGGAACAGCCAGCAGAGCAGCCTGAGGTAAGCATAGACTTCGAGGTCGGAAACGAAGAAGAGCCTGCCGCCCCGAAGAAAAAGACAAAGAGAAAGGCAGCCGCTCAGACTGAAGAGGATGACGGAACGGCGATCGGAAACATGGCCGACAACCTCCTCGGCAAGTCGGGCACGAGACAGGTCGTGAGATCGACCGGCGGCACTATCGGAAGAGAGATCGGAAAGACGATAGGAGAGGCTGTGCTCGGAAAGAAGGGGCGCACGATAGGCGGCAACATCGGATCGTCCATCGGAAGGAACCTCTTCGGCACGCTCACAAAGAGATAAAGAGGCGCAGGGCGGAGGTAAGACATGGAGATGCGGTCTTTCGGCAAACTGAGTGACGGCAGGTCCGCGGGCCTGTACATCCTTAGAAACAACAGCGGCATGTCCGTCTCGCTGACGGATTACGGCGCGGCCATAGTGAGCCTGGCGGTGCCCGACAGGAACGGAATGCTCAGGGACGTGGTGCTGGGGCACGATGACGCTGAGGGCTATGAAGAGGGTGACGGCTATATCGGCGCCATCGTCGGACGCGTCGCCAACAGGATAGGCGGTGCGAGGTTCAGCCTTGACGGAAAGGAATACTTTCTCACGGCGAACGACGGCGCGAACTCGCTCCACGGCGGGCGCGACCCGTACTCGAAGAGGCTGTGGAGCGTCAGGATACCTTTCAGCGAAGTCAGCTCCGGAGACATCCTGGCGTCATCGGCTCCGGAGAGCATAAGCGACGGCATATCGCAGGCCGCTCGCAGCAACATCGCCAACAAGAAGGCGGTGTTCTGCCTTGACAGTCCCGACGGGGACCAGGGCTTCCCGGGCGATCTGCATATAGAGGTGACATATACTCTGACGGACGCCTGCGAGCTCCACATAGATTATCTGGCAGTGTCAGGCGCGGATACGCCGCTGAGTCTTACCAACCACAGTTATTTCAATCTGAACGGGCACGACAGCGGCAGCGTGACGGGCCACACCGTCCAGATACAGGCTGCTGAGTACACGCCGTCAGGTCCGGATCTTCTGCCGACGGGCAGCATCGAAAGCGTTGCCGGAACGCCAATGGATTTCAGGATCCCGAAGGTCATAGGAAAGGATATAGACGCCGACTTCGCCGCTCTCAGAAACGCCGGCGGCTACGACCACAACTGGGTGACCGCTCATCAGAAGGGCGAATACAAAGAGGTCGCTTCGATGTATTCGCGCGAGTCGGGCATACGCATGGAGGTGCTGACGGACATGCCTGGCCTTCAGTTCTATACCGCGAACTTCATGGACGGCGAATCCGGGAAGAACGGTGCGGTGTACGGAAAGAGGTGCGCGGCGTGCTTCGAGACGCAGTTCTGGCCTGACGCAGTAAACAGGGAGAACTTCCCGGGAGGCGTGATCGCCGTCGGAGAGGAATTCAGATCGCGAACGACATACAGATTCTCGGTATAGGAGGAAAGGATATGGCACTTACGAAAGAAGATATAACGAAACTGCTGGATGACAAAAAGATAAAATACGAGATCGCAGAGCACAAGCCGGTCTACACGATAGACGAGATGCTCGAGTGCGGACTGCCTCATCCTGAGCAGATCGCGAAGAACCTTTTCATCAGGGACGACAAGAAGCGCAAATACTATCTGATCACCTGCCTTGAAGACAAGAGGGTCAACCTCAAGGAGTTCAGAAAAGAGCACGATACCCGCCCGCTGAGCTTCGCCTCCGAAGACGACCTTATGGCGAAAATGGGTCTCACCAGAGGCGCCGTAACTCCTTTCGGGATACTCAACAACGAAGAAAAGGACGTGATCGTATACATCGACAGGGACTATGAGAACAAGCTCATGGGCATACATCCGTGCGACAACACCGCGACGGTATACGTGAACTGCCGCGATGTCGCGAAGCTCATCAGGGAGCACGGCAATGAGCTGCACTTCATCAAGATGTAGCGTGAGATAAAACTTCAAAAAGATGCAGCGTGAGATAAAATATCAAAAAGATGCAGCGTGAGATAAAAGGGAAAGGAGTTGAGAGCATTGGAATACAAGGTAAAACTTACAGACGAACAGAAAGCGATACTTGACGGTTCCAGGGGCGAGACGCTCGCGAAGGTGATGGAATCGCTGGTCAGGTACGGAGAGCTCTTCGGCGCGACCGAGATGGTGCCTGTCAGCAGCAGGTACAACCACCTCGTCACATCCTTCGGGCTCAAGGCGCTCGGGCCTGTCTACGAACTCATGGACAAGCTGCTCGAGGCCGGCGCTTTTTCGGGACAGAAATTCACGGTCGATCCAAGGCCGCTCGATCCTAAAGTGCCGACGAACATCGCGCAGGATGTGGTGTTCAAACTCTTCATGTACAGCAGGCAGAAGGATTACGAAGAACAGCTCGCAGATCTGGGCCTTCTTTCGGACAACGCCTTCACCTGCACATGCTACATGGACGAGGTGGGAAACAAGCCGGGCCCGGGCGAAGTGCTGAGCTGGTCGGAATCCTCGGCCGTCGTGTACGCGAATTCCGTGCTCGGCGCGAGGTGCAACAGAAACTCCGGCATCATCGACCTGATGGGCTCGGTCATCGGATATGTGCCTAAATTCGGCCTCCTCACTGACGAGGGGCGCAAGGCTGACTGGATAGTCGAGATAAAGACCGAAAAGAAGCCTGAGGCCCAGCTCCTCGGCTCGGCCATAGGGATGAAGGTCATGGAGGACGTTCCGTATATCATCGGCCTTGACAAGTGGCTCGGAAACGAGCTCGACGACGAGGCCTGCACATACCTCAAGGACTTCGGAGCGGCAACGGCGTCTAACGGAGCCGTCGGTCTCTACCACGTCGACGGGCTCACGCCTGAGGCTAAAGAGTCCGGGAAGAAGCTCATAAAGAAGGACGCGAAGACCTACGTGATCGATGACGCCGAGCTCGAGAGGGTGTACAGGGAGTACCCTGTGATCTGGAAGGATCCGGATGCGCAGCCTAAGCTCTGCTTCATGGGCTGCCCGCACATGAGCCTCCAGCAGCTCAAGGACTGGACGGACAGGGTCGAAGAAGGCCTCGCGAAGAGCGGAGCCGGCAAGGTAAGCGTTCCGACGGTCTTCACCGCCGCGCCTGATGTGCTCGAAGCTTTCGAAAAGACGCCTTACGCCGACAGGCTGAAGGCGACGGGGGTCATCACCTCGTATATCTGCCCGCTGATGTACATGAACAATCCTCTCAGCGAGAAGATGCCTGTGATAACCTCGAGCAACAAACTCAGAACGTACACATCCGCGCGCTTCTATACCGATGATGAGATACTCGAACAGATAACGCGCAACAGGAAAGGAGGCAGATAGATGAAGACTTTCCAGGGAAGGGTAGTCGTGCCCGGAAGAGTAAGCGCAGAGGCGCTCGTGTCCCACGGCGGTCTCAACACGCTGGCCTCGTTCCAGAAAGCGCTGCAGTTCGGAGACAAAAAAGCGACCTGCGGCGACCAGAACAACCCGGATCTTTACGGCAAGCAGATGGCCGGCAAGGCTCTGTGCCTGCCTCAGACGATCGGCTCGACGACAGGGGGACTCGTCCTGTACTGCGCGACGTCGATGGGAAGGCAGCCTGCGTGCATGCTGTTTTCGAATCCTATAGATTCTCTTGCTGCGGCGGGCGCCGTGCTGGCGGATGTATGGCTCGAAGACAACAAGATGCCGGTGGTCGATTCTCTCGGAGATGAATTCCTCGATTACGTGAAAGACGGCATGAACATCATCGTACAGGAAGGCGGAAAGGTCATGGTATCCGATCCGTTCTGATCCTGAAGAGGGGGATTGGAACCAAATGGGCGCGTACGCCGAAATGGTTCCAATTGCAGGCCGGAATGAACGATGAAATTGGAACCAAACGGCGCGTGTCATCCGAATGGTTCCAATTTTGATGTCCGGAAGAGGCGTGAATTGGAACCAAATGAAGCATAAAGCCGAAATGGTTCCAATCACAGACTGAAATGAACGGTGGAATTGGAACCAAATGGAGCTCAGGGCCGAAATGGTTCCAATTGCAGACTGAAATGAACGGTGGAATTGGAACCAAATGGAGCGTGTCATCCGAATGGTTCCAATTTTGATGTTTGAAAGAGGCGTGAATTGGAACCAAATGAAGCATAAAGCCGAAATGGTTCCAATCACAGGCTGAAATGAACGATGGAATTGGAACCAAATAAGCGCGCACATCGAAATGGTTCCAATTCCGGTCTGATCTTGAAGGAGAAATGTGTATTCCCGTTCGCGCTCCTTTGCGCTCACAGGGTCTGCCAGCCGATCGCGCCGCTCTGCAGCTGTCCGGGCGGGTAAAGCAGGCCCCGCCGGCCAGCGCTGGCGCTATCGGGGCAGACAGAAAAAAGAATCTTACCAGGCTGGTTATGCTCAAAATAGGGCGAAATGAGTGTCTGTCTCGAAAATGCACTATATCCGGCA
>CADBFL010000030.1 GCA_902793875.1 uncultured Eubacteriales bacterium
TGTGTATCTGAGCACTGCGAACTTGGTGATCTTCTTAGCAAAAGCTTCTACCTTTTCAGTACCGACCAGCTTGATGATGGAGTTGACGAACGTCATCAGGCACACGACCATTGGAATGATGCCCGTTACCCAACCCGCGAAGGTCTCGCCGCCGGCAGTGAACAGTGACATGAAGCCCTCTGCCAGTTTTGTGATAAATGCCATGTTTTTCCTCCTGTTTACAGTTTAGAATAACGTACCTCTGTCTCCATATACCATGGATAAATAATTATATGAAACACCGGTGAAAGGCTGTAATTGCCCCGGCAGCCTGATCCCGGCGTTGCATATCGTTATCTGAGTTTCTTCCCGGCCTTGCCTCTCTTCGTTTCCATGAACGCTTCCTGCTCACGGGTCAGCTCTCTGTCGGTCAGCCGGACCTCGAGAGCCTCGAACGCCCTGAAATAGCCCTGGAATCGTTTCCATTCCTTTTTGTCGAGTCCTTCCCCGATATCGAGGAAGGTATATATGCTGCTTCCCACCAGAGGATGTCCCATGAAGGTCTCTTTCTTATGGAAGCGGGACAGCACGCCTATGCCGTCAAGCACCTCACAGCCGGTTATGATGCCGTTGCTGTCGCAGGCAACTATCGCGACATGACCGTTCAGCACCTTTCCGCGCTTCTGCCCCATGCCTACGTTTCCCAGCTGGCGCATCCTGCGTACCGCTTTTCTGTAATCCTGGATCTGCAGGTAGCCGCCTATGGACTGCATTATGAGCAAAAGCAGCAGTAATAGTAGCGCGACGGATATTCCGCTGAGTTTCATTCACTTCCTCCGGTCGGATATGGAATTTCCCATTGTCATCAATGTAGATATTGTATAGTTTATCGTGCATAATATCAAGCAATATGTTCTGACCATTTGGCTTAATTGTCCGTTCGCGCATATGCTCCGACGCATTTGCGTCAGCAGACGGCCATGTGTTAAAGCACTTGAATAATTGTTTCAATGATGCGTCTGTGAAGCCCTCATTTACACAATTATCGACGCAAATGTTCTTGACATATGTATTTATCTAAAATAATATTTCCCTGTAAATACGGAATCATTTTCTACCTATATATAAAAGAAAGGAGCATACATCCATGGTTAAAGCCGAAAGACCTTTTCTGATCGTCAATCCGAAGTCATATCTCTACGGGCAGAAAAGCCTGGAGCTCGCCCTGTCCGCTGACAAAACAGCTGCCGAGACCGGTCTCCAGATCTTCTTCACATGCCCTTACGCGGACATCCGCCTCATCAGAGAGAACACAAAGCACGTGGTAGTCTGCGCGCAGTCGTTCGACCCTCTGACACCGGGCCGCGGCATGGGTCACGTCCTTCCGGAATCTCTCAAGGAGGCCGGAGCCGACGCGGTATTCCTGAATCACGCCGAGAACCCTAAGACCGTCGCCGAGCTGAGCGCCTGCGTCGGCCGCGCCAAAGAACTTGAGATGATAACCGTGGTATGCGCCGACAGCACAAAGGAAGCTGCCGCAGTCGCCTGTCTCGATCCGGATATCGTCCTGGCCGAGCCTACCGATCTGATCGGGACCGGCAAGACAGCCGATGACTCCTACGTCACCGAGACCGTGGCCGCTCTCCACAAAGTGAACCCGAACGTGCTGGTCATGATCGCTTCGGGCGTCGTCACCGCTGACGACTGCTACAATGTCGTCCGTCTCGGAGCTGACGGCACAGGAGCCACATCCGGCATACTGAACGCTCCGTCGCCGGCCGTGCGCGTACAGGAGATGGCGGAAGCGATCGTGAGAGCATATGAAGAAAGAGAGGGAAAATAATGAAGATCTACAAAGAGCAGATTGACCTGAAGTCCCACGGCGGGACTCCTACATTCATCAATATCACTCCTGAGGTAAAGAAGGCCATAGAAAACAGCGGCGTGCAGGAAGGCATCGTCACCATCATCTCCCCTCACACCACATGCTCCGTCTTCTTTGAGGAGTTCGTTCACGACACTACAGAGGACGGCACGGAATTCCTTCAGGTCGACCTCAACGCCGCCCTGGCAAAGATCATCCCGGATCAGACCGAGATACCTCCTGCAGGACCTTACATGTATCCGGGTCCGGAGCATTACGCGGACGTGGCTTCATGGCCTGATGCCGAAGCTTATCTTCCGGGCGGAGACAAGACCGCTCTTCTCAACTGCGACGCTCACATGAAGGCCACCCTTCTCGGCAACAGCGCAACGCTTGAGATCGCCGGCGGAAAGCTCGCGGTAGGGACCACAGGATATATATATTTCGTAGACTTTGACAGGACAAGGGAACGTCCGAGAAAGTGCAGAGTCGTCATCATGGGAGAATAGGAAGAACGGGAGGATACAGAAATGCTTGTTAATTCAAAAGAAGTTTTCAAAAAAGCTCAGGAAGGGCGCTATGCCGTCCCTTCTGCCAATGTGCTCGACATGGAGAGCATAAAGAACCACGTTTCTCTCGCTGAAAGCCTCGGTCTCCCTCTGATCGTAGCTGTCGCGGAATGCCATCTCGGAGACAGCATCAGCCTTGAGGACGCTGCGCTGGTCGGCAGAAAATACGCCGAAGAAGCAGGCGTGCCGGTGGTGCTGCATCTCGATCACGGCGAGAGCTTTGAGACCTGTAAAAAGGCCATCGATCTCGGATTCACCTCCGTCATGATCGACGCCTCCATGAAGAGCTTCGACGAGAACGTCGCGACGACGAAGAAGGTCGTCGAGTACGCTCACGCCCGCGGCGTCACGGTCGAAGCGGAGATAGGCCATGTGGCCAGCAACTTCGATGAAAACGACACGGAGACCATGTATACGACAGCTGAGGAAGCATCCGAGTTCGCCGCAAAGTCCGGCTGCGACTCCCTTGCCATCTCGATCGGAACGGCTCACGGCGTCTACAAGGCCAAGGCCATCCCTGAGATCAGCTTCGATTCGCTCGCAGCGATCCGTCAGGCGACGAACGTTCCGCTCGTGCTCCACGGCGGATCCGGTTCGGGAGACGACAATCTCAGCCGCTGCGCGAAGGAAGGCATCTGCAAGGTGAATATCTATACCGATCTTTATCTCGCGGCCATGAAGTCCCTTGAGGACGGAGACAGCTCCGACTACTTCAGGGTGCTCGGGAACCTGAAGAAAGGAATGAACGAGTGCCTCGGGCATTACTATAAAGTCTTCGGCACAAAAGCTCAGTAACAAAGAAGAAAAAACAGCCACGGGGATCAGTCCCCGTGGCTGTTTGCATGTTCTGCTTATTTCTCTGATTTTTCTGCCAGCTCGATGAGCCGCTTGGCGCATTCGTTGTCGGTTATCAGGACGTTGACATAGCCGCCCCGTATGGCGCCTATCACCGCCTCTGCCTTCCTCTTGCCCCCGGCTATCCCGATCTTGCTCGGGATCTTCCGGATGTCCTCGAGCCGCATCGCAGCCACCCTGTCGTTGAAGAAGCCGAAGCCGTCAGTATCTCCGTTCGAGTCGTAGAACTGCAGGCAGAGATCTCCCACGGCTCCGTGTTCCACCAGCGACCTGCGCTCTCTCGCCGAGATGTATCCGGCCTTGTCGAGCGTATGCTCCACCCTGTCGGGAATGCCGATGCCTGCGACGACCACGTTGAGCTTTTTGAAATCCTCGAGTATGTAGTTTACGGCCTTCTCTTCCATGAAGTATTCAAGCACCTTCTTGTCCGAAAAGACCGCCGGCGAAAGGAACTGCGAGTAGGTCCCGCCGAACTTCTCGGCGTACTTCCTGGCGAGCTCGTTTCCCTGTATATCCGTTCCGTCCACCGTGATCTGGCTGATGCCTCCCTCGAGCGCGACGAAGAGAAGGTCATTGAACTTCTCGTACACCTTGTTGGTGCTCACGACATTGTTCAGCGTCCGTCCCATCGCAACGCCGATCTTGTCGCCCTCCTTGAAAAAGCTGTGAAGGTAGTCCGCCGCCTTGCCGAACATGTAGGAAGCGGTCTCCTGCCTCGTGTCAAGCACGCTGCTCTCCACTATGACGACATCCTTGAGTCCGTATACCCTCTCAAGGGTCTTCTCCATGTCGCCGTAGTCATAAAAACGCGGGTTGTGAAGCTCGATCGTGACTATGCCCATCTCCCGGCCCTTTCGCAGTATGCGAAGGACCGATGATCTGGATATGCCCAGATAGTCTCCGACTTCCTTCTGATTCATGTCGTCCTGATAGTACAGACAGCATACTTTGTATATCAGGCGCTCGTCATCAACGATCTTTTTCATGAGGACCTCCGTTCTTACTGTACCGCAGCGCGCTCCTTATCAGAAGATCTGGATCTCCGCTCCGTTCACAACGTCATCCTTCGTAACGATCTCGCCATCCAGATTGATGCATCCCGGACGGTAAGGAGTCGTGTCCGAACTGAATGCGAGAGTGCAGTGTCCCATCTCTTTGAGAGTGTGGACGGCCTCGTCGCCTACAGCCGTGATCTTATATGTCTTGCTTCCCAGCTTAAGGGTGTCTCCCGGAGCCGGGTCTTCACTCAGTGTTCCGGCCGTATGCAGTATCGCCATATCCGCGAGTTCCGGCGGCGCGTCATCGTTAAACAGGATAACGAACTGCATCTCCATGGCAGGATCGAGAAATTCCATGGCCATGCTTCCGAGTCCGGTGATCTTGACATCGTATTTCATGATGAACCTCCGTTTCTTCATTAAATGACTGCCGGGCGGCAGTCATGAGTGTGCTGTCTGTATTATATATTTCCCGCCATGTCTTTTTCAAGATATATGTTCTGACCATTTGATTAAATAATATGAATCAAAGAACGGGCCTCCGCGCAACACTTACGCAAATGTTCAGAAACTATTGCTTGATATTTGCCCATATAATGTATATATTTTTCTTGCGAAAACAGCGCAGGCGGCACTGTGCCCCGGATGCGGCCTGCAGGGAAAGAACATCACAGATACTTCAATCAACGAATAGAATCAGCAAGGAGGATCACTATTATGCTGAACATGAACTGGAAACTCGAGCAGAGGGAAAAAGAAGGCAAGATCATCAAGGTCGGTATCGTAGGCGCAGGCCAGATGGGACGCGGAATGGTAACGCAGATGGTTCTCATGAAGGGAATGACGCCTGCCATCGTATCCGACATCGACATCAACCTTGCTGTACAGGCTTTCAAGTATGCGGAAGTCGCTGACGAAGACATCGTAGTTGCCAACACTCTCGAAGAGGCTAACGCCGGCATCGCAGCGCACAAGTACGTAGCATGCGCAAATGCGGACTTCGTTTCGCAGGCAACAGGCGTCGACGCTGTCATCGACTGCACGGGCGTTCCTGACGTAGGCGCAAAGGTCGCCACAGACGCCATGAAGAACGGCAAGCACGTAGTAATGCTCAACGTTGAGACAGACGTCGTCATCGGACCTTACCTCGACAAGTTCGCGAAGGATCACGGCGTTATCTACACAGGTTCCGCCGGCGATGAGCCGGGCGCTGTCATGGAGCTTTACTGCTTCGCTACAGCCATGGGTCTCAAGGTCGAAGTCATGGGCAAGGGCAAGAACAACAAGATCGACTATGACTGCAACCCTGACACAGTCCTCGAAGAGGCTACACGCCGCAAGATGAGCCCTAAGATGCTCACAGCATTCAAGGACGGCACGAAGACGATGGTAGAGATGACCGCGATGTGCAACTACACAGGCCTCGTTCCTGACGTTATCGGCGGACACGGTCCTAAGACAGCCCCTGGAACAGAGGGCGTCAAGGAGCTCAACGAGATCTTCAAGCTCAAGAAGGACGGCGGCATCCTCAACAAGCACGGCGTCGTTGAGTACGTAAACGGCATCGCGCCGGGAGTATTCGTTACGGTTTCGACAGAGAACGCTGAGATCGCATATCAGCTCTCGTACCACAGCATGGGCCCGGGACCTCTCTGGACACTCTACAGACCATATCACCTCTGCAACCTCGAGACTCCGCTCACAGTAGCCAAGGCAGTCATCGACGGAGAGAAGACTTGCGTAGCCAAGGACGGTCTCGTGGCTGAGTGCATCACTCAGGCCAAGATCGACCTCAAGGCAGGCGACAAGCTCGACGGCATCGGCGGATACACGACGCTCGGCTCCATCTGCACAGAGAAGGAAGCTACCGAGAAGGGTTATGTACCGTTCGGTCTGATCAACAAGAACGCTGTCATGAAGGTAGACTGCAAGAAGGGCGACCTGATCACATACGACATGGTAGAGCTCGACAAGGACACTCTGATCTACAAGCTCAGAAAAGAGCAGGATGCAATGTACGGAAAGCACGTTCTGTAATCAAATTTCACGATCATAAAACCTCTTTACAAAAACAGCAGCGGATCTTCGGATCCTGCTGCTGTTTTACATCTGCGCTTTACGGGGCGGACTGTCACTGCCGCCTTCTGTCGTATTCGCTGTGTTCCCTGTGGAATCTGACCTTGCTCTCGTACATGTCTTTGTCGGCCCGGCTGAAGACGCTCTTGAAGGTCATATCCTCTCCCGGCGTGTATGACGCAAGTCCCTTTGATATGGACAGGATCCCGTCAAGATCCCGGTTGGCTTCGTTGTACTTCGCCGCAGCCTCATCAAGTCCGGCAAGCCCGGACGCCATCTCCTCATCTGTGGCGCCTTCGGCTATGGCTATGAATTCATCTCCGCCTATCCTGTAGGTGTTGTCTGCTCCGAACACCCCGGCGATAAGCGCTGCTGCTCCTCTTATCACCCTGTCTCCGCACATGTGTCCGTATTCATCGTTCAGATGCTTCAGGAAATTGATATCGAAGACCGCAACGCGGAAGGACGCATTTCCTTCCGCGATGGCAGCATCGAGCTTTTCTGTCCGCTCCATGTACGCTGTAGTATTGCCGACACCGGTAAGGGCGTCGGTCCGCGCCTTCTCGTGGACATGATCGATATACGCCTTTATGTCCGTGTGCATGGAACGGATCCTTCCGCTCAGAGCCTCTATGTCGGCCGCTGACAGGTCGGTGTACATGTCCGCTCCATCCTCCGGCTCGCTTTTCTCCGGCTTCCTGTACCCGGTATCGCCGGCAAGATCCGACGCAAGCTCCTCCACATCGGTCGCAAGAGTCGTAAGGTCGGCGTTGAGTTCTGCGAATTTCCTTCTTATGTTGCCCGTCACTATCAGCAGCACCGCGAGCGTCAGGATGACTGACAGGGCAGAGATTATCCCGACGGAAACCGAGTTCTCCAGTATCTTCCTGTCATACCAGTCCGCATCATAATCCACGCCGATTATGCAGGCTATGTCGCCGTTCGAATCGAACACCGGACAGTATGCGCTGTAGAAATTGCCCCATTCGTCCTGCGCCGGCTCATCATCGACCTTTGCGGTCCCTTTTGCCGCAGCCTTCAGGGCATCGGTTATAAGGACCTCCTCACCGAAATCAGCCGGATCCTCAGGGTCGGCGTCCATTACAAAGACGTAATGATCTTCGCCGTCCTGCCTTACCATGTAGATATATTCAATGTCGGTATTGTTCTGGAATGCAGAGAGCTCCGACAGGACGAGTGTATACTCTTCGGATCCGACATCTTCCGCAGTAAAACCGCCTGCGACATCGCCGTCAACAAGCGCGGCGGCAGTAGTCGACACGTTTAACATGCTCTGCCTGACCATTTTTCTTACAGTCGAGACCGACTGCCTCAGTATCACTGCGCCCAGCACGATATTTGTAACGAGCAGCAGCGCGCTGAACAGAAGCACGTATCTGGTTGTATAGCTCAGTCCCGAAGACCGGGCGATGTCCTCTTTTGTTCTATTCTTCATCCAGCCCCTTCTTCGCCGCATGATCTAAAGATCCAGCAGCTGCTTTTTCTTGGTTTCGAATTCCTCTTTTGTGATTATGTCCATGTCGAGGAGTTCCTTGAGTTTCTTCATCTCTTCGTAAGGATCGCCCCCCGCAGGAGTCTCGGGTTTCTCCGCGCTCTTCGCGCTGCCCGGAGAGACCTCCGCCCCTCCTTCGCGCAGCCTGCTGAACTCTCTGAGCGCAGCATCGAGCTTGTTTTTTCTGGAGCGGGCAAACGGTATCGCGACATCCCTGCCCTGCGTCCTCAGAGTCAGGATGCCGTAAGGGGAAAAGAGCTGCGAGCTGGTGATCTCAAGAGACTCTATCTCCTCATACGGGTAGTGATGTCCGAGAGCGATCAGCTCTGTTTCGTCAAAAATGATCGGCTCTATGCTCAGCTGTCCTTCTATCTCGTGATACATGTCCTGTCCCTCCGTCATCTGCCGTCATTGTAGCATGCGCATATGCGCTCTTCAATTGTCTTTGTCACATTCAGCGCCCCGTATGATATAATGTTCTCCGCATACAGATTGCAGAAGATCGGAGAAAAACGATGAAGAGAATACTGATAGTAGATGATGAAGACAAGATCCGCGAGGTCATAAAGGAGTACGCGGAATTCAGCGGATACGCAGCCGAGGAGGCCGCCGACGGCATGAGCGCGATCGGCCTTGTGAAGCTGAACGACTACGACCTGATCATCATGGACATCATGATGCCGAAGCTCGACGGATTCAGCGCGGTCAAGGAGATCCAGAAGATCAAGAACATCCCTGTCATCATGCTCTCGGCCAGAGGCGAAGAATACGACAAGCTCTTCGGCTTCGAGCTCGGCATCGATGACTACGTCGTCAAGCCGTTCAGCCCGAAAGAGCTCATGGCGAGGGTGAACGCCGTACTGAACCGCGTGGACGCATCCGAAAAGAACTCGTCCGTCATACAGAAATTCGACGGCCTCGAGGTCAACATGGCGGCCCGCACGATCACGGTCGACGGCAGGCGCGTCGAGCTGACGCCGAAGGAATACGACCTTCTCTTCTACATGATACAGCACAAGAACATCGCGCTTTCGAGAGAGAAGCTTCTTGAGGACATCTGGGGCTATGACTTCTTCGGCGACGACAGGACCATAGACACTCACGTGAAGAATCTCAGAAACTGCCTCGGCCCTTACAGGAAGTTCATCGTCACGCTCAGGGGCGTCGGCTATAAATTCGAGTACGACGCTTAGCTGCTTCGGGGCATAAAATGGCAGACCATACAGGCGAAAAGACCAGAGTGGATACCAGCAGCATCAAGACAACGACGCTTCTGTCGTTCGTCCTGTTTGCACTGTTTCTGGTCATGGTCCTGTGGGGTCTGTCCAATTTTTTTCTGAGCAGGTACTACGAGCGCGCCAGGACGCAGGAGGTCATAAGGACGGCGGATGCCCTCGAGGTCCAGTTCAGGCAGGCCCCTCACGAGGATTTTGACTCCTACGCCGTGCAGACCGCCGGAACGAACGGCATCTACATAAGGATAGACTCCCCTGACGGAAGCCTCATCTATGACGGCACCAGCACGGTAAAGGATACCGGCGCCTTCGGGAACGACATCGCCCGCATCAGGCGCAAGCTCGAAAGCTCGGCCTCCGGCAACGTGACGGAGACCGTGCGCGAAGGCTCGAGCAACAATTCGCGCCTCATCTACGCCGCGCATATAAGTTCTTCGGGCGTTGTCAGCACGCTGTACATAATCGCTCCGCTCTATCCTGACCGGGTAACGGTGCGCATACTCACGAACATGCTCATATACATCTCGTTCATCGTGCTTTCAGTTTCGATATTCCTGGCGTATATACTCGCCAACAGGCTCTCGTCCCCTATCGAGAACCTCACCGCATCGGCAAAGGAGCTCTCGAACGGCAACTACAACGTCAGGTTCGACGGCGCCTCGTTCACCGAAACGAAAGAGCTCGCAAAGGCTCTGAACAAGGCCTCCTACGAGATGGAAAAGACCGACTTCTACCAGCGCGAGATCATCGCGAACGTTTCGCACGACCTCAAGACGCCTCTGACGATGATACGCTCATACGCCGAAAAGATCATCGACATCTCGGGCGACAATCCGGAAAAGCGCAACGCCGATCTCGGAGTCATCATCTCAGAGACCGAACGCCTGAACCGCATGGTGGGCGACATGCTCTCGGTATCCAACCTGCAGTCCAACAATGTCGAGATGCACATGGAGACCTTCGACCTCGCCGCTGCGGCAAAGGAAGTGTACGAAAGCTTCCTGGTCCTGAGCTCATCGCAGGGTTTTGACATACGCTTCCATCCCTGCAAGCCTTCATACATCGTGGGAGACCGCAGCAGGATCATGCAGGTGATGACCAACTTCGTTTCGAACGCCGTGAAGTATTCCGGCGACAGCAAATTCATAGACATCAAGCTCACAAAGGGAAGCCGCAAGGTCGCATTCCACTGCATCGACCACGGCGTGGGCATCCCTTCCGACGAGATCAGCCACGTGTGGGACAAATACTACAGGACCTCGGCCAACCACGAGAGAGGCATCGAGGGAACAGGCCTCGGCCTCGCCATAGCAAAGGGCATCCTCAACCTCCATAGCGCCAGATACGGCGTCGAAAGCGAGGAAGGCAAGGGCTCGGACTTCTGGTTCGAGATGGAAACTGTCAGAAAGCCCGCCGAGAAGAAGGACCGGAAAGAAAAGAAAGACAGAAAAGATAAAAAATAAACAACAGGACAGAGCGACAGATGGCCAAGAAAGCAAAAACGGTATTCATGTGCACGGAGTGCGGCAACGAGTACACTGCCTGGCAGGGGCAGTGCTCTTACTGCGGATCATGGAACACGATAGTCGAGCATAAAGTCGCCCCTCACGAAGAGAAAAAGGACGATACCAGGAGGCGCACAGGAACCGAAGGGCGTCCGGTCAGGCTGAGCGAAGTCGGCACCCATGACTATACCAGGATGAGTTCCGGCATATCCGAGCTGGATCGCGTTCTCGGAGGCGGCATCGTCCCGGGTTCCCTCACTCTGATCTCCGGAGAGCCGGGCATAGGCAAGTCCACGATCATCGCCCAGGCCGCCGGCCGCATCGCGGACAGGTACGGCACCGTGCTCTATGTGAGCGGCGAGGAGTCCGAAGAGCAGGTCAGGCTCAGGGCGGACCGCGTGCTGGGCAGCATCAGCGACAGCCTCTACATCTATCCCGAGACCAACATAGAAAATATCATGGCGGCGTGCGACAGCATGAAGCCGTGCTTTCTGATCATAGATTCCATTCAGACGATGTATTCCGCTTCGGCCGATTCGGTCGCGGGGTCGCTCACTCAGATACGGGAGTGCTCGGGTCAGCTTATACGCTGGGCCAAGCAGAACAACGCGCCTGTATTCATAGTCGCCCACGTCACCAAGTCGGGCGAGCTCGCCGGACCTAAGACCATAGAGCACATGGTGGATACGGTCCTGAGCTTCAGCGGAGAGCGGGACCGCGATCTTCGAATACTCCGCTCGTTCAAGAACCGCTTCGGCACGACCGACGAGATAGGCGCTTTCCGCATGACCGCCGACGGCATGACCGAGGTGCCCGATCTTTCCGGAAGTCTCATAGAAAACAATGCCTGCGAGGAGGGCTCCGTGATCTCAGCGGTATACGAAGGCAGCCGCCCGGTATTTTTCGAGATACAGGCTCTTGCCGCCCGCGCCAACGTGGGCTTTGCCAGGAGGACCGCCATAGGCATCAGCGCCAACCGCCTCAGCATGATACTCGCAGTTCTCGAAAAAAAGGCCGGCCTGAACCTGCTCGATCACGATGTTTATGTGAATGTCGTAGGAGGCATGAACACGAACAGCACTTCCACCGATCTTGCGGCGGCCCTGGCCATATACAGCTCTTTCCGGGGACGCTCGTCCTCAAGGCGCTTAGTCGCCGCGGGCGAGGTCGGCCTCACCGGCAATCTCCGCTCGATCCCCAACGCCGACAAGATCATCCAGGAGGCGGTCCGCCTCGGATACGAGGCTGTGATCCTGCCGGAGAACAACGCCCGCCAGATAAAAGAGACCCCGAAGATCAGGGTCTTCGGAGCCTCGAATATCAGCGACGCCATCCGCGCGTATATACAGTAGAGCGGGCGGACATCACTTCCGCCTCATGCTCAGCGCTATCTTGCCGCGCTTCTCATCGACAGATATAACGCGCACCTTCACCACATCGCCCACTTTGACCACATCGAGCGGATGCTTCACGAATCTGTCCGCAAGCTGCGATATGTGCACAAGTCCGTCCTGATGGACCCCGATATCCACGAAAGCACCGAAGTCCACTATGTTCCTGACCGTGCCTGTCAGCTCCATGTCCGGCCTGAGATCCGACAGCTCCATCACATCGCTTCTCAGCACCGGAGC
>CADBFL010000031.1 GCA_902793875.1 uncultured Eubacteriales bacterium
GTTTTTTCTCCTTTCGGCAATTGCCTGGTTATTCCGCAAGGCGGGCTATCAGCTGCGCAGATTTGACGCTGTCGCCCTCCTTTACATATATCTTCTCGACCGTGCCGTCCTGCGTGGCCAGAACGTTGGTCTCCATCTTCATGGCCTCGAGTATGGCGACCGGCTGACCCTGCTTTACCTCATCGCCTTCGGCGACCAGGATCTTTATGACCGTGCCCGGTATGTTGGCTCCGATCTCCCTGTCATCCTCTTTGTTGGCGAAGTGTATCTGCGAGGTCGTCACCGATTTTGTAACGGCCTGTCTGTCCTTGACAGAGACGACCCTGCGGTATCCGTTCACCGTGAATGTCAGGTCGCGGTTTCCGGCAGCGTCCGTCTTCCCGATATCTTCGAGCGTGACCACGAGCACCTTGCCCGGCCTGAGCTCGATCTCTGCAGTCTGCCCCGGAGCTATGCCGTGGAAGAAGGTCTCGCTTTCCATGTTGCGGAAATCGCCCTGCTCACGCAGCTTCATTATGTAATCGTCGAAGACCTTGCTGTACATCGAGTAGGACACCAGCTCGCGGTCCGTCCCCTCGAGTCCGAGGTCATCGGTCAGATGCTTTCTGAACGCCTCGAAATCGTCAGGCGGCAGCAGTTCTCCCGGCCTCACGCTTATAGGCTTTCTGCCTTTCAGGACGACCTTCTGAAGGTCCTCCGGGAATCCGAACTCAGGCTGGCCCATCATGCCTTCGAAATATGTGACCACGCTGTCAGGGAAGTCGAAGTCCTTTCCTTTTTCGACTATATTCTCCGGCGTCAGCTCGTTCTGCACCATGAAGATCGCAAGATCTCCGACCATCTTCGACGACGGCGTCACCTTGATGATATCTCCCAGCATCCGGTTGACCCTGACGTACATGTCCTTGACCTCGTCGAATTTGTAGCCGATGCCGAAGCTCTCGACCTGAGGCTTGAGATTCGAGTACTGTCCGCCCGGGATCTCGAGCCTGTATATCTCGGCCGTAGTAGCCTTCAGGTCGGACTCGAAATCGCAGTACACAGGGCGTACATCCGACCAGTAGGCGGATATCTCCTGAAGTCCCCGCGAGTCAAGATGCGTATCCCTCTCGCTGTTCTCAAGGGCAGCGACAAAGGAGTTGAGCGCCGGCTGCGAAGTGAGTCCCGACATGCTGTTGAACGCCGCATCGACTATGTCCACTCCGGCCTCCGCTGCGAGCATCAGCGTCGCGACGCCGTTTCCGGATGTGTCGTGAGTATGCAGATGGATCGGCACAGCGACCTCGTTCTTGAGCGCCTTTATGAGCCTGAATGCGGCTACCGGCTTGAGCAGTCCCGACATGTCCTTGATCCCTATTATGTGCGCGCCCTGTTTTTCGAGGGTCTTCGCCATCTTTACATAATAGCCGAGCGTATACTTGTCTCTTGTCGTATCGAGTATGTCGCCCGTATAACACATTGCAGGCTCGGCGACCGCTCCGAGGCTGAGGACCTCATCCAGCGCGACCTCTATGCCGCGCACCCAGTTGAGCGAGTCGAATATCCTGAATACATCGATGCCGCCCTTATGCGCCTCCTGAACGAACTTCCTTATGGTGTTGTCCGGGTAGTTTCTGTATCCGACAGCGTTGGCTCCTCTTATCAGCATCTGCATGAGCACATTCGGGATGCTTCTTCTGAGGACGTCGAGCCTCTCCCACGGATCTTCACCGAGGAACCTCATGGCAACGTCGAACGTCGCACCGCCCCACATTTCGTAAGAGAAGATATCCCTTCCGTAGTACGCCATGGCAGGAGCGATCTTCTCCATGTCGCGGGTCCTGACCCTCGTGGCCAGCAGCGACTGCTGCGCATCCCTGAGGGATGTGTCCGTGATCAGCACCTTCTTCTGAGCGAGCACCCATTCAGAGAGCCCTTCAGCGCCCTTTTCGTCGTATATCTGCTTAGTTCCGCTGAGCTTTCTTATCTTTGAAGGATCTATATCGGGAACCACAGGCACATTGAATGTGCCCGCCCTGTCCCTGCGGCTGTTTACCACCATGTCGCCCAGGAATTCGAGCACCTGGACCTCCTTGTCCGCGACCGCCCTGATGTTCAGCAGTTCCGGATTGTCCTCGATGAAGCCCGTGCTGCAGTTTCCCTCGCGGAAAGTCGGATGGTTCAGAAGGTTCAGAAGGAATCCGGTGTTGGTCTTTACTCCCGTCACCTTCATCTCCTTGAGCGCTCTGACGGCTTTGCTGCACGCGCCCCTGAACGTGCGGTCGTGCGAGCACACCTTTACCAGCAGCGAATCATAGTACGGCGAGATGACAGAGCCCGTAAAGCCGTTTCCTCCGTCTAGCCTTATGCCGTTTCCCGATGCCGATCTGTATTCGGTGATCGTGCCGGTGTCAGGCGCGAAGTTGTTTGCGGGATCCTCTGTCGTCACCCTGCACTGTATGGCGTACCCGCCGGCGCGGATGTCGCTCTGGCTCTTTATGTTTATCTCTTCCGAATCGAGAGGATATCCCTCGGCCGCAAGTATCATGGCCTGAACGAGGTCGATCCCCGTCACGAGTTCCGTGACTGTGTGTTCGACCTGTATCCTGGTATTCATCTCGATAAAATAGTGATTCCCCTCTTTGTCGACGAGAAATTCCACAGTCCCCGCGCTGCAGTAGTCCACAGCTCCGGCGATCCTGAGAGCGTCCATGCATATTGCCTGTCTCTGAGCTTCACTGATGCACAGGGCAGGCGTGAATTCAACGACTTTCTGGTGGCGTCTTTGTACAGAGCAGTCCCTCTCATAGAGATGGACGATATTTCCGTACTTGTCTCCGAGCACCTGCACCTCTATGTGCTTTGGCTCCTCGATGTATTTCTCTATGAATATGTCACCGTTTCCGAAGGCCTTGACAGCCTCGTTCTGAGCGCTTCTGAACTGAGGTATGAGATCCTCTTCATTCCGGACTATCCTCATGCCGCGCCCGCCTCCTCCGGCGGCCGCTTTCAGCATGACCGGGTATCCTGCGATCTTCGCGAATTCGACCGCTTCGCTGTCGCTTTTTATGGCGGCCTCGACGCCCGGGATGCACGGCACTCCGACCTCGTCGGCAACGAGCTTCGAGCTGATCTTGTCACCGAGCCGCTCCATCATCTCACGCGTCGGTCCGATGAATGTGATCCCGGCGTCCTCGCAGGCTCCGGCAAATTCGGCATTTTCCGAAAGAAAGCCGTAGCCCGGATGTATGGCATCGCAGCCCTTGGTCTTTGCCATGCGGATCATCTCGTCGATATCCAGATATGCGTCGATCGGGCTCTTTCCCTTTCCTATCTCGTAAGACTCATGCGCCTTTGTCCTGAAAAGAGCGTTCCTGTCTTCGGCCGAATATACAGCGACCGTGCGTATGCCCAGTTCTCTGCAGGCTCTTATTATCCTGATAGCTATCTCGCCGCGGTTGGCGACGAGAACTTTTCTGAATTTCTTTATTTCAGGCATTCTGATCCTTCCACCTATTTATTCGTCCTGTTGTTGTATTTGCGTCTTTCGAGTTCCGTGAGGAGCTTCTTGCGCAGACGGATATCGTCCGGCGTGACCTCGACCAGTTCGTCGTCGTCTATGAATTCGAGCGCCTCCTCGAGTGTAAAAGTCCTCGGCGGAGTCAGCCTGATCGTGTCGTCCGAGCCTGCCGCTCTCATGTTGGTCGCCTTCTTGGCCCTGCAGGGATTCACCACCATGTCGTCAGACCGCGCGTTCATGCCCACGATCTGGCCCTCGTAAACGTGGTCCTGAGGTTTGACGAACATCTGCACTCTCTCCTGTATCGTGAATATGGCGTACGCCGTGCAGTTGCCCTCCTCCTGGGCCACCGCGACTCCGTTGATCCTGCCGGCGATATCGCCCTTCCACGGCTCGAAGCCGCTGAAGCGCCTGACCATGGTGCCCTCGCCTCTGGTGTCGTTGATGAACTCGGACCTGTAGCCCATGAGCCCGCGGGTAGGCGCCGTGTATGTGATCCTCGAATAGCCGTTGCCCTCGGACATCATCTCCGTCATCATGCCCTTTCTGAGGTTGAGCTTCGAGATGACCGGCCCTGTATACTCGTCGGGCACGCTTATAACGACCTCTTCGACCGGCTCGAGCTTCTCGCCTTTTTCACCGCGCTTGAGCACTACCTCCGGCTTGGATACCGCGAGCTCATAGCCCTCGCGGCGCATGTTCTCGATGAGTATGGACAGATGCAGCTCACCTCTGCCGGAGACCTTGAACGAATCCGTTGATTCGGTCTCTTCGACCAGCAGGCCCACATTGACCTCGAGTTCCTTAGAGAGCCTGTCGCGTATGTGCCTCGATGTCACGTACTTGCCGGATTTTCCTGCAAACGGGGATGTGTTGACCATGAAGTTCATCGAGAGCGTAGGCTCCTCGATCTCGATCGTTCCGAGTGATTCCGGATGATCCGGATCGCATATGGTGTCCCCGATGGATATGTCGGAGATGCCGGATACCACGACTATGTCTCCCGAGCCCGCCTCAGGCACCGCGACGCGGCTCAGGCCCTTGTATACGAAGACCTGGTTGATCTTGTTTTTCGTGACGCTCCCGTCCGGTCTTGTGACGGATACGTTCTGCGCCTCCTTTATCTTTCCTCTGGTGATCCTGCCGATGCCGAGCCTCCCGATGTAGTCATCGTATGCGAGCGTCGACACCTGCAGCTGCAGGGGCTCTTCGTCCCTGTCCGGATACGGATCGCAGTGCTGAGTTATGCACTCGAGCAGAGGCTCTATGCTGAGTCCTCCGTAGCCCTTAGGCGATTTCTTTATCTTCTTTTCTCCCTCTCCGACTTCTATGCTTTCGACTTCGGAAGGGTCGTTCACTGCGATGCCCTGTCTTGCTATGCCGTAGAGGATCGGGAAGTCGAGCTGATCGTCATTGGCCTCAAGATCCATGAAGAGCTCGTACACCTCGTCGACCACCTCGTCTATGCGCGCGTCCTTCTTGTCTATCTTATTTATGAAAAGAATCGGGTTGATGCCCTGCTGCAGCGACTTGTTAAGGACGAATCGCGTCTGCGGCATCGGGCCCTCGCTCGAATCCACGAGCAGTATGACCGTGTCGACGGTCTTCATTATGCGCTCGACCTCCGAACTGAAGTCCGCGTGTCCGGGCGTGTCCACGATATTGATCTTATAATCCTTATACATTATGGAGCAGTTCTTTGAGTAGATCGTGATGCCGCGCTCCCTCTCGATCGCATCGGAATCCATCACGCAGTCCACCACCTGCTCGTTGTCTCTGAACACGTGCGACTGTGCGAGCAGGGCGTCCACAAGCGTGGACTTGCCCGCGTCGACGTGAGCTATGACCGCTATGTTTATGATCTTCTGTCTGTCTGCCATTATCTTTCTTCTTGTCCCTTCTATCTTCTTCCGGAATGTCTTTCCATGTCGTTATATGCGTTTTCAAGCGTCCTGATGAACGCCCTCAGGTCTCTTGCGTGATCCACGGTCGTGGCCTGTCCTCTCAGGTTTGAGAACGCGTGGCCTTCTATCTCGTCCGAATAGAATTCCGGTTCAGGCACATCGAGCGTCAGGAAGGATATGGCCCACGCCTCTTCGGCTCCGAACGCCAGAGCGTATATCATCATCTCGTAGTAGTAGCCCGGATCCGCAAGATGGTTCGCGAGCAGCTCTTTCGGAGTCGGATGGTAGATGAAGTTGCGGAGCTGTCTGATCCTGCCGACGAGCTCGCCGTTCTTCTGTCCCCTGGCTCTCATTATCACTATGAAGAATACCGACGCCGCAGATATGACCACTGTCGCAGCCGCAAGAGCGGGATTTCCGGTATTCCTGAATATCCTGACCGCTGCGTAGATGACTGGAGATGCGACCAGAAGTCCTGTTCCGATCTCAGCGAGCCTGCCGGCGGAGATGGACGATGAATCCCTCCTGTCTATCTCCCTGCAGAAAAGCAGTGAGGCCGCGGCAGCGATCACGCCGATGATGATGCTTTCCGCATAGTTGACAGGCTGGTAGTCGAACACATAGGAGAAAGCGTTCGCAAGGCCGAGAGCGATGCCGAGCACGGCCGCGCCCGCATATCTGAACATGCGCGAGAGCGGTGTGAACGCGAGGCTGTCGCTCGATGAGAATCCTGCAGCCACATCATCTTCTATCGCTCTTAATATGAGTTTGAGCCTTGTGCCGAGGCTCTCCATGTCCACGGATCTGCCGCGGTAGATGTCCTCGAAGAGGATGCTGTACGCGCCTCTGTACATCTTCTCTTCGTCAGCAGGTTCCTTTTCACGGAAGAGCCGGTATCTCTTGGGTTCATATTCGCTTATGCGCAGGTATCCCTTCCTCGCGAAATCGAGGATCATCAGCAGGACGTCCCTGATGCCGACCGTGCTGTTGAACACATACCCCAGCTCAACGGGCTCAAGTCCCTCAGGAGGGCGGGTCACCGCCTCCTTTCTGACCTTCGGATCCCTGCCCCCGATGATCCAGAGCGCCGCCAGCAGCACCAGCGCCGCCATCATCGAGACGAGCGCCGCGGTAAAGGCCCAGCTTCCGTTCAGAGCGCCTTCCCAGTAACCGTCCGGGAGCTGCGCCTTCAGAGTGATCCCGTAGTTCTCGGGGATCCTGCTTCCTTTTACCGTGACCGTCTTCGTCGCCTCGTCGGCGCTGAACTGTATCTTGCCGGTCGGATCCTGAACGCCGAACTGGCCTGCGTAGCACTGCATGTCGTCCCACGGAAAGTCCTCCGGGAAGGCGACTTTGATGTCGACGCTGCCGATAGGCTGCTTCCACTCAGGCAGCAGGACGTTGAAGTAGAACATGTCCTTTGAGCTGTCCTTGTCCTGGTATTCGTTTATCCTGTACTTGATGGTATATACATGACTGCCCTTCGTGAGCTTCTTAGGGTCCACGATGGATACCGTGCTGGCTTCGGAGGCTTTGTTTGCGGCATAGGCGGTGTCTTCGACCTCAATGCTGCTGATGCGGAAGTTTCCGCTCGGTATGGACAGATCGATCCCCTTAAGATCGTCCGGGATGTTGACGCTGATCTTTTCGACCACCCTGTACGAGTGGTCCTTGCCGACCTTCGCCCTGAACTCATATCCCGTAACTTCAAAAGCGGTGCTCTGCTCCACCTTGGCGCCGGGCATCGTCTGCAGTCCGTCCTGTTTCGAGTCCTTCGCGGTCTGTCCCGCCGCGTGTATATATGCCACTGCGCAGGCCGCGATGAGCGCTGCAAGGATCATTATGATCATCGCTTTTACCGCGTGCCCGAGCCTCCTGTAATGTGCCATGTTTTCGTGTTTCCTCCGTTAAGCCATAGTTATTGGTATTTTAGCACTTATCTGACCTGACTTTCAAGGAAGGCGGGCCCTCAAAATCCTGTTGGACACAGGCTGCCGGCGGTTGTAAAATGAACCGGAAAGCAGATGAGCGAAACAGGAGGGAACCATGACCGCAAAGAGAAGCGATTACATCACCTGGGACGAGTATTTCATGGGTGTCGCCCTGCTCGCGTCAAAGCGGAGCAAGGACCCGAACACTCAGGTCGGAGCGTGCATAGTCGATGAAAACAACGTGATACTGACCACCGGCTACAACGGCTTCCCGATCGGCTGCTCGGACGACGAGTTTCCGTGGGACCGCGAGGGAGAGGTCACGAAATACCCCTTCGTCGTGCACGCCGAGCTGAACGCCATACTGAATGCATCCGGCAAGTCCCTGAAGGGCTCGCGGATATACGTGGACCTCTTCCCGTGCAACGAGTGCGCAAAAGCGATCATACAGTCCGGCATCAAAGAGGTCGTCTACCTCTCGGACAAGTACGCCGGCACGCCGGGCGTAAAAGCTTCCAAACTGATGCTCACGACCGCGGGAGTGAAACTCACGCAGTTCAGGCCGGGCATCGAAGAGCTCGTTCTGGATTTCCGCGAAAAAAAATAAGCAGTCCGGATCCGGCGGACGACAGCGCCGGCTGACCGGCACAGAACGGAGACAGGCCCCGGCCGGTCCCGAAGGAGGTATCTGAAATGAAAATGATAATAGCCGCTCCCCGCGGCAAGATGGCAAGCCTCATAGCCGCCGATGCCGCAGGCAGAGAAAACGCAGAGATAGTCGCGGGCATAGGACCGAAGGGCAGAGACTACATAGGCAGGGATATCGGTGAGGTCGCCATGATCGGAAGGACGGTCGGCGCTCCCGTCGTCGATGACATAGAGTCTGTCATAGATGAAGCCGATGTGGTATGCGACTTCTCGACTACAGAGCTCGGCATGGAGATACTGGACGCCTGCGTCAGGCACGGGAAAGCGCTGGTAGTGGGAACGACGGGCTTCACCCCTGAACAGCGGGAAAAGTTCGAAGAGGCCTCGAAGAAGATCCCTCTCATGATAGCGGCCAATACGGACCGCATGGTGAACGTGATGAGAAAGCTCCTCATGGAGGCCGCAAGGGAGCTTTATGATGAGACGGACATCGAGATAGTCGACATGCACGACAACACCAAGCTCGATGCTCCAAGCGGCACCGCGCGCGAGCTCATAGAAAGCATGGGCGAAGCGGTCGGAAAGGACCTCGTATCCGATGCCGTTTACGGCAGGCCGCTCGGCCGTCATCCGCGCGAAGAAGGCAAAGTCACCTTCCATGCCGTCAGGGGCGGCGATACCCCGTCGAGCCACACCGTATTCTTCTTCGGCGAAGGCGAAAGGCTCGAGATCACGCATCACTGCCTCAACTGGAAGGGGTGCGCGAAGGGAGCGGTCAACGCCTGCATATGGATGGCCGGCAAACCGGCAGGCCTCTACGGGATAAGAGAGTCCATGGGTCTTTAGTTGCTGTTTTTCCTCAAATGAGTTAATATTAACTAACCGTTATTGTTTAATCCAGGCAGATAAAGTCAGACAGAAGGTTCCTAATGATCAACGATTTAAGAAACATTTTTTCAAACAAGGAGATCGATTTCGTTTTCCATCTGGAAAAGGCGATCGAAAAAAACGAATTCGAGCTCTACTTCCAGCCGATCATCCATTCGATATCGGGTTCTTTGTGCGGTTTTGAGGCTCTCGTGCGCTGGCATCACCCGACGCTCGGCTTCCTCACTCCTCCGCAGTTCCTCATACCTCTCGAGGAGACCCGGCAGATATATCACCTGGACATCCATGTCATAGAAAAGGTCTGCCAGTGGTATGAAGAGCAGGTGAACGCGGGCAGGCCGGTAGTGCCTGTATCCGTCAATCTCTCGCGCGTGGACTTCGAGAGCACGGACATGTTCCGCGTGATAGAGGCTCTTACAGAAAAGTATCACATGCCTCACAGCATGCTCAACATCGAGATCACAGAAAGCGCCATCAGCGACAACGCCGACCTCATGCATACCACTATCGACCGCTTCCGCGAGGCCGGTCATCAGGTGTGGATGGACGACTTCGGCAGCGGGTATTCATCGCTCAACACTCTCAAGGATTTCGAATTCGATCAGATCAAGATCGACATGTGCTTCCTGTCGGACATGAGCCCGAGGTCAAAAAAGATCCTTCGCTCCATGATATCCATGGCGAAGGACATAAGCATGATCACTCTTGTGGAGGGTGTGGAGACGGACGAACAGGTGGCGTTCCTCAGGTCTATAGGCTGCGACCGCATGCAGGGTTACTATTACTCAAAGCCGCTCCCGTACAGTCCTCTCGTGTCGCATCTTACCGAAAAGGGCATATCTTTCGAGTCGGAGGAAGACAGAAAATACTACCACATGATCAACAGGATCAACCTGCTCAGCCCTTCCCCGTTCTCATTTGTCTGCGGTGAAGTCCGCCATCTGGACAAGGGTATCCCTCTTGCCATGCTGGAGGTGAAGGGGGACGAATGCTCTTTCATCTACATTGATGACGAGTTCAGGGAGCTCCTCGAGTTCATCGGGGCATCGGATGCATCCGGCGGCATACAGAGGCTGATCCATTTCGGCATCCTGAGCAAGAAAGAAATCGATACATTCCTGCACGATACCATCAGCAAGGGCGAGAGCAAGATCACCTTCAATGTAAACGGCGATCTCTGCGTTGCCCGCGCGATGCTGGTCTCATCCAGGCAGGACTGCTACGCCATGCTGCTTTCCGTCAACAACTTCACTCAACGCATGGACATCAGTCACGAACAGCTCATCGATCAGAGCCTGATGAACATCTACTCCATGTACCTGAGAGTATCGATACTGCGGCCTGAGAAGAACGAACTTATCACCGTCTTCAAGAACGACCACTACGATCTCCCTGTGGACGAGGTGTTCGACTACCGCAAAATGACCGAGCGCTTCGCTCAGATCGGAGTACAGCAGTCCGACCGCATCGCTTACCTGGATTTCATCGATCCCGATACGATCGAGCAGCGCATAATGGAAAGCAAAAACGGATTCATAAACACCAAGATAATGACTCTCGACGAGGACGGCAAATACAGCAAAAAAATGTACCTCGCGGTCAGTGCCGGCAATCACGAGGTAACATTGCTGGTGCGTTACGCCAATCTCTGATCAGTCATCACAGGGTCTGTATTTTTCGATCACATGCCGCGCGGCGCGTATCCCGTCGCAGGCAGCCGAGGTTATGCCGCCCGCATAGCCCGCGCCCTCGCCTGCAGGGTATATCCCGGATATATTGCTCTCACCGGACCCGCTGCGCATAATCCTCACCGGCGATGAGCTTCTGGTCTCGACAGCCGTGATCACCGCGTCAGGATCATCATAGCCGTGTATCTTCCCCGCGAAGACAGGCACGGCTTCTTTTATTGCTTCGGCCGCAAAATCCGGAAGCGAGGATGTCACCCTTCGCGCGGCTTCGCTCATGCGGCCTTCTTCATCGAGGAATTCCTTCATGCTGCAGCGCGGAGGAGTAAAGTCCGATCCGCCGTTTTCGAACGCCAGCCTCTCGTATTTCTCCTGGAATCTCACTCCTGCAAGCACGTCATCCGACCCGAAGTCCTCCGTCCTCACATCGCAGAGTATGCCGCTGTTAGCGGTCCCGCTGTCCCTTTTCCTGTTGCTCATGCCGTTTACGCACAGTTCGCCTTCAGCCGTCGAACAGATGACGACCTCGCCGCCCGGACACATGCAGAACGAATATACTCCGCGGCCGTTCGACGCCTTATGATTAATCCTGTAGTCTGCGGGAGGAAGCCTTCCCGGCATCTTCTCAGCGCTGACCGCATCGGTGCAGAGCCCGAGGTTTTCAGTTCCGTACTGCGCGGCGTCGATGATATGCTGCGGATGCTCCATCCTGACTCCTATCGAGAAGGGCTTCTGCTGCATGCTTAGACCGGCGTCTCTTATCATTGCAAAGGTGTCGCGAGCGCTGTGCCCGACAGCAAGGATGAGCGCATCCGTTTCGATCCTCCCGCCGCCGTTTTTTCCTGTAACACAGACTGCCTTCAGCCTGCCGCTCTCTGTGCACAGAGATTCCAGCTTTGTGCCGAAACGCATCTCCCCTCCGAGTCTTTCTATCTTCTTTCTGATATTCACTATGACGGTTCTCAGGACATCGGTCCCGATGTGAGGCTTCGCAAGATACATTATATCATCCCCGGCCCCGGCATCGCGGAATTCGGACAGCACATGTCTGATCAGACCGTCCTTTATCCCCGTCGCCAGTTTGCCGTCCGAGAACGTGCCTGCGCCGCCTTCTCCGAAGAGCATGTTGGCCTCGGGGTCGAGCACTCTGTCTCTTCTGAATCTTTCGACGGCTTCTGTTCTGGCATCCATCGCAGGCCCTCTTTCGATAACTATCGGTCGGTAGCCTGACCTCGCCAGTTCAAGGGCTGCAAACAGTCCCGCAGGGCCCGCTCCGACTACCACAGGCCTGTGCTCAAGCGGCATGGTCCCGGGCTTCGGAGCTCTCGCAGCGGCTGCCTCCGCCTCTTCATCCACCACAGAAAGGTCCCTGTTCTTTTTTGTCTTCAGTTTTTTATCCGTAACGAAATCGACCGTATATACGAACTGTATATGAGGCTTCTTTCTTGAATCTGTCGATTTGCGTCTGAGCTCCCAGTCCTTTATGTCGCCCTCGGCAAGGCCGAGCTTTGAGGCAATGATCTTCGGAAGCGCTTCCGCCGGTACATCTGTATC
>CADBFL010000032.1 GCA_902793875.1 uncultured Eubacteriales bacterium
ATGTCAGAAGCCGAAAGAGTCTGCGGCATGTCGCTTATATATGCGCTTATCCTTACGTTTTCGGGAGCAAAGCCTTCCGCTTCGAGTCTTTCGCTTATCTCATCGTAGTAATCGTTGCCTGTGCCCCAGATGACTGTATAGCCTTTCTTGTAAGCGTACTTGCGGGCCACGGCTTCACCGATCGCATTTGTCGTGGCCGAGCCGAGGCTGCCTCCGAAGACCATGATGACCAGATCGTTCTGGAATATCCCCAGAGCGTCCCTGTCGGCGTCCCTGTCTCTGTCGTAGAATTCAGCTCTGACGGGATTCCCGCTGTAGACTATGTTCCGTTCTTCGCATATCCGGCCGCCATCTTGTTCGACACGCCCGGATATCCGTTCTGCTCGTGTATGTACACAGGCACTCTGAGCTTTCTTGCGGCCAGGACCACCGGAACGCTGACGAAGCTTCCCGTGCTTATGACAGCGTCGGGACGAAATTCCCTGAGTATCCTCAGAGCCTCGTCCCTGCCCTTCAGGGTCCTTTTTACCGTATTGTAAAGCCTGACGGGGTTGCTCCTGTCGAGCCCCGTGGCCTCGACCTCGTAGAGCCTGTATCCGTGAGCGGGTATTATTTCCCTTTCAAGAGCCTCTCCGCAGGCTATGTAGATGATCTCGCAGCCGGGATCCCTCTCCCTGAACTTGTCTCCGATGGCGAGGGCCGGATAAATGTGACCTCCCGTGCATCCTCCTGTCAGAACTATCCTCATCGCCGCACCGCCTTGCGTTTTCCCTTTGAGATATTAAGGGCTATCCCGATGGCTATCATGAACGACCAGATGGAAGTGCCTCCGTAGCTGATGAACGGCAGCGTGATCCCCGTGGCAGGCATCGATGATGTTACGACCGCCACGTTTATGATGACCTGGAGTCCGAGCATTACCGCTACTCCGGTCGCGAGGTAGAACCCGAGCCTGTCGCGCGCTTTCAGGGCTATCATGATGAGTCTTGTGATAAGGACTATGTAGACGAGCATGAGGACCAGGAAGCCGATGAATCCGAGTTCCTCCCCGAGCACGGCGAGAATTAAGTCGTTCTGCGGCTCCGGCAGGTAAAGGTTCTTTGCGACGCTCCGTCCGAAGCCAAGGCCCTTGAGGCCTCCGTTGCCGAGGGCGATGAGTCCCTGGGACACCTGGTATCCGTCGCCCTGCCTGTCAGAGAACGGGTCTGTGAAGCTCGTTATCCTCCTGTACCAGTGGTACGGCGTCTTTGCGGTGATGATATAGAAATAACCGGCTACTCCGGCCGCCGCAGGCACCGCGAGAAACAGCAGATTCAGTCCCGCGACCAGCATTATCGCACCCATGATGAATACGATTACGATGGCCGTGGACAGGTTAGGCTGCCTTACGATAAGGAAGAAGTGAGCGAGCATGACGGCAAACAGCACCGTCAGTCCCTTTAAAGTCCTTATGTTGTCAGGGTCCCTTGCCAGGAACGATGAGGTGAATACTATCATCGCGACCTTCGAGAACTCACTCGGCGTGATCCTTACTCCGAAGATGGATATCCATCTCTGGGCGTTGTTGACAGAACTTCCGATGAACATTACCAGTATCAGCAGTCCGAGGCTGGCGAGCATGATCACATCGGCAAGTTTCATGTACATGTGGTAATCGATATTGGCCGTAATAAGCAGGATCAGGAATCCCGACAGAACGAAAAGCAGCTGTCTGAAGAGATAGTATGTCGGGTCGGGATCCGATGTGTTGATAGTCTGGTAATAACCCGCGCTGAACACCATCGCGACCCCGAAAAAAGAGAGCATGACGACGAGCACTACCACGACAAAATCGTAGCCGCTTATGACGCGGCTCAGTCCCGTCCCGAAAGATCTGGCTTCATCGGCGATCTCTTTGCCGCGTCTGCCTCTCCTCTCGCGCCTCGCAGCCTTTCTCATCGCGGCTTTTTCGGCTCTGTCCGCCTTTTTCTTTTTTACCTCAGCAGCTCTTTCAGACATTCCTTGAAGTGTTTGCCTCTCTGTTCAAAATTATCGTACATATCCCAGCTCGCGCATGCAGGCGACAGCAGCACCCTGTCTCCGGGCTCCGCCAGCTCGGCGGCCCTGCGCACGCATTCAGGCATGTCCTTGCATCTGTGTATGTTATCGAAGCCGTGGGCGCGCGCGCATTCCTCTATGATCCCGGCGTCTCTTCCGAGCAGTATGAGCTCTTTGACCGAACCGCTGAAGTGTTCGGCCAGTTCGCTGAAATCCTGCCCCTTGCCGTCTCCTCCGGCTATGAGGATGATCCTGTCACTGAGAGCCTTGAGAGCGATGACTGCCGCATCTACGTTCGTCCCCTTCGAGTCGTTGTAGTAGTCGACTCCGTCTATCGTCCCGCAGAACTCTATCCTGTGCTCAACTCCTCCGAACGCCTTCACGGCTCCGGATATCACATCGGGGCTTATCCCCGCGAAGAAGCAGATCGCAGACGCGGCAAGTATGTTCTCGACATTATGATCGCCTATTATCTGAACGTCCGATCTGTCGCAGATGACATGTCTACCGCCCCCGGCATCCTTTACCGTGATCTTCGTCTCGTCGAGGAAGGCTCCGTATTCAGGCTCGCTCTTCATGCTGAAAGGGATCACTCTTGCGTCAGTGTACTTCGAAAGCGCGAAAGCGAGTTCGTCATCCATGTTTATGACGAGGCAGTCCTCCGGGCCCTGGTTTTCGGCTATCTTCGCCTTTGTACGGCCGTAGTTCTCCATCGTGCCGTGCCTGTTGAGATGGTCAGGCGTAAGATTGAGGATGGCCGATACCACCGGCCTGAAATCCACCGTGGTCTCGAGCTGGAACGATGATACTTCCGTGATCAGCCAGTCGTCCGGGGATGTCCCCATCGATGCCGTCACGACCGGATTTCCTATATTTCCCACAACGGACGTATTTTTGCCCGAGGCCTCGAATATCTCGCCCACGAGCGTAGTCGTGGTTGTCTTTCCGTTCGTTCCCGTAATGGCGATGAAGCTGCCTTCTCCGAGCCTGTACGCGAGCTCGAGCTCGCCTATTATCTCGACTCCGCTGCCGCGCGCCTCGCTGACGAATCCGATGTCCACAGGAACCCCCGGGCTCATCACGATCATGTCGTAGGCGCTCATGTCAGAAGGCTCTGTGCCGAGCCACGCCTTTATGTTGTTATTCTGCATGTGACGGAGAAACTGCGTGTCCAGCCTGTCGGCCGTGGACGAATCCTGTACGCTGACGACGGCGCCGCATTCGCAGAGCGCTTTTACCGCAGCCTTTCCGGATTTTCCGAGACCTACCACGAGCACTCTTTTTCCGTTCAGTTTCTGTCTGTAATCTTCTCCTCTTTTCATATGTAACATTCCCTTCTATATGACTGACAGCACGGCGATGACGCAGCACACGAAGGTGAACAGGCAGAACATCCTGACCACCTTTGTCTCATGCCATCCGCCGAGTTCGAAGTGATGGTGTATGGGAGCCATCCTGAAAACTCTTTTGCCGCCGGTTTTTTTAAAGTATGTGACCTGTATGATCACCGAAAGCGCTTCTATCACGTAGATCATGCCGGCTATCGGAAGGACCCACTCCATGTGGCCGACTATGGCCATGGCAGACAGGACTCCGCCGAGAGCCATCGAGCCGGTATCGCCCATGAATATCCGCGCCGGATAGTGATTATACACCAGGAATCCCAGAGTCGCGCCGAACACGGCCTGTCCCGCAACAGCCATCGGCTCGCTGCCGGAACCGGCGATCATGCCGATCACGGCGAAGGCGCAGGCGACTATCGAAGATGTGCTCGCTGCGAGTCCGTCGAGTCCGTCGGTGAGATTCACCGCATTGGCCATCGCGACCTCAATGAAGATGATGAACGGGATATACAGCCATCCCATGTCGACTGTAACGCGGACGAACGGGATGAGTACCTTCGTGCCCTCCGTGAGCATCATGAACACCGCCAGAGCCGCGCCGAACAGCACCTGAAGCAGAAGCTTCTGTTTCGGGGTCAGCCCCTCGTTCTGCTTCTTCGCTATCTTGTTGTAATCGTCTATGAATCCCACAGCGCCGAACGCATACATGCTGAGCAGTATGGCGATCTTTGGCAGGGCCCTGCTGCCCGGCATGAACATGCTTATCACCATGGCGGCGGTGACGCCGGCAGCCATCGCGATACCTCCCATGGTAGGAGTTCCCGCCTTGCTCAGGTGAGCTTCTGGCCCTTCCTCTCTTATGAACTGCCCGAACTGCTTTTTTCTGAGCAGAGGTATCATCCTGGAAGTTACCAGCATGGATACGGCGAACGCCGCCGCGGCTATGAATGCGTATGCTGCTGCTCCGTGTCCTTTTATCATCTTCTGTCTTATCTCCCGGGTCCTGTATTATATCATTCGCTGTATATGTATACCGTCGAGCTCTCATCCACCATTGAGCCTGCCTTCGGATACTGGTCGACCACCACGAACGACTGGCCTTCCGAGCTTTCAGGCATTACCATGCATTTGAGGCCGCTGTATCTGATGTTCCTTTCGGCGTCAGAGCTGTCCATTCCGGTGACATCCGGCACGCTGACCTGTTTTTCTTTTGTCGCTTCTTCTTCGCTCTTGGTGTAGATCGGATCCACGCCGAGGTACTTGAGGGATTTCTCCATGACCTCTTTGACTATAGGTCCGGCAGCGGAAGCTCCGTACTGGGCCTTAGTCGGCTTGTAGACTATGACTGCCATGGATATCTGCGGGTCATCCATCGGAGCCATCGCCACAAAGGATGCGTTCGTTGCATCGCTGTATGTGGTTCCGGATACGCGGTTGGCCGTACCGGTCTTGCCTCCTACCCTGTATCCCGGCACATATGCGGTAGTGCCTCCTGCCTCCTCATCCGAGACATAGTACTCCATTATGTCGCAGAGCTTGTCTGCGGTGGCCTCCGACACGACCTGCCTGACCCTGACGTCTTCCATCTCCTGCACGGTATTGCCGTCCTCGTCGACTATCTTCTTTACGGTCTTGGGCTTCATCAGCACGCCTCCGTTGCCGAAGCAGTTGACTGCGCACAGCAGCTGGAGCGGTGTTATCGCAATGCCCTGCCCGTATCCCGTGGTCGCAAGGTCGACATCCGACATGGTCTCCGGATCCTTTACCATGGAATAGCCCTCGCCCGGAAGGTCGACGCCGGTCTGGTCTTTCATTCCGAACAGATCTATGTAGTTGTAGAACGTAGGGCCTCCCATGTCCAGCGCCACCTGGGCGAGCGCAGGGTTGCATGAATGTCCGACCGCCGTCTTGAGGCTCTGCCAGCCGTGATTGCCCAGGCAGTTCAGGGTCCAGCCGTCCACGTATATGCTCCCGTCGCAGTAGTATCTGGAGCTGTCATCGGCAGTGCCGGCTTCAAGGGCGGACGCAGCCGAAATGAGTTTGAAGGTCGATCCGGGCTCGTAGATATCGCTTACTCCCGTGATAGTCCACATCCTGCTCAGATAGTCCGATTGTTCTTCATCGGTCATCTTTTCGAACTCTTCCTTCTCTGAAGGATCCGACGGCACTGACGGATCGTTTGGATCGTATTCAGGCATCGTCGCCATCGCGAGTATATCGCCGGTCCTCGGATTCATCACTATGCAGGTGATAGCTTCCGCCCCGGTATCTTCCATTCCCTCCTCGAGCGCATCCTCCACGAAGTGCTGTATGACCGAATCGATGGTCGTGACTATGCTGTTGCCGTTCTGAGGTCTGTAGTATCTGGTCCTGCTGTTGGGCAGCGTATCTCCGTTGCTGTCAGTAGTCCTCACCGTTCTTCCCTTGACGCCGGCGAGAGTAGAATTGTATTCGTACTCCAGACCCGAGCGTCCGGTGTTTTCGGAATTTACTCCCCCGAGTATCTGCGCGGCAAACGCTCCGTTAGGATAATAGCGGGCGGCCTTTGTCTTGACGGTGACATTGGTGCCGAATTCCTTTTCCGCCTCTTCGACCTGTTCTTTCTTCAGACCGTCGGCCAGGAGGACGAGGTTCTCTTCGCCCTCAAGAAGTTTCTTTATGTCTTCTCTTTCCTTTCCCGTGATCCTGGCGAGCTTCGTCAGAGTCTTTCCTCTGTCTGTGACGCTGATGTTCTCGTCCTTGTACAGATACTGCGTGTACGCATAAAGCTCGTACTCGGTAACGGTCTCGGCAAGCGTAGTCATCTGCGCGTCGTATATGGAGCCCCTGACAGGATCGATCTCGGTGTCGACCTTCTGCATCTCGGCAGCCATGGTAGCGAGCTCATCGGCCCTGTATATCTGCCAGTATCCCATGCGAAGTATGAGCGCGCTCATGCAGATCATGATAAAAGCAAAACCCGCCGCAAGTCTGTTGCGGTTTTTTGCGCTCACGCGGTCCGCATTTGTTTTTTCGTAGAGCTGAATGCGTTTCTTCTGGGTTTTTTTGCTCTTTTTTGCCCCTTTGCGGCCGCTTTTCTCTTCTTTTTTGCCCCCGGACTTCCGGGATCCGGCCTCTTCCGTATTTCTGACGCGTTCGGCTTCGGCATCCCTTCTTTCCCGGTTTTTCTTTTTCAGTTTTTCCCGTTTTTTATCAGCCTTCATCTTATTTCCGTCAGGGCATACACATACGGATACATTATACTACATCTTGTATTCGCTTTCAAAGCGCGCTACAGTATTTAGTCAGATACAATCTCTCCCGGAAAAAAACGCCACCGAGCCGTTTCCGGGTCAGTGGCCTCTTATCGCTTAGCCGTCCGGCTAATTGTATGCTTCGTTCCTTATGGCATCCGCAAGCCCTTTGTCGCTTTCGTCATCATCACCGTCCCCGAGCCTGATGCAGTTTTCAGGAGTCGGATATACCATCCCGTAATCCTCCGTCGCAACCTTTTCGATCCTGGTGACTTTTGTTTCCTCGACTATCTGGCTGTTGAGGGAATCGATCTCGGCCTGTATGTACGCGTTCTCTTCGGCGAGCACATTGTTCTCGTGCTGGATTATCGCTGCGTACGATCTCATTCCGATCAGCACGAACACACCAAGCATGAATACCGCGAGCAGCTTGATCACGCTTTTTCTGTCCGCTCTTATCCCGGCAGCGCGTATTATACTGTTTCTGATCCTTTCTTCCCTTGACATCTTTGCATCCCCCGAAACATCCGATGTGTGTGTTTTACAGTTTTTCGAGGACTCTCAGCTTGGCGCTCCTTGCCCTCGGGTTTTTATCGGTCTCCTCCTGAGAGGGAACGACCGGTTTTCTCGTGACTCTCTTTACGTCCGTTTTCTTTCCGCATACGCATACCGGAAATTCCTTCGGGCATGTACACGGATCGAGTCTTCTTTCGAATTCCGTCTTGACTATCCTGTCTTCGAGCGAGTGGAAGGTGATTATCGCTATCCTCCCTCCGCTTTCGAGAAGGTCCGGCAGCTTCTCCGCCGCCTCTCTCAGATGGCCCAGCTCATCGTTTACCTCTATCCTTATCGCCTGGAAGGTCCTTTTTGCCGGATGAGGTCCCGTGCGTCTGGCCTTTGCGGGTATCGCCGCCTTGATCACTCCGGTGAGTCTGTCCGTTGAATCGATCGGCGAATCCTTTCTCTCCCTGACGATGAATTCCGCTATCCTGCGGGCCCATCGTTCCTCTCCGTAGTCTTTTATGATCCTTGCGAGTTCTTCTTCGCTGTATCCGTTGACGACCTCGTAAGCCGTAAGCCTGTCCGACGCGTCCATCCTCATGTCCAGAGGAGCGTCGTTCATGTACGAGAAGCCTCTTTCCGGATTGTCCAGCTGGTAGGAGCTGACTCCCAGGTCCAGCAGGATGCCCTGCACTTTGCCCCCGGCCGCCTGAGCGATCGCAGCGGTATCGCTGTAGTTCGCGTGCAGGAATGTCTTGCGGCATCCGTACGGATCGAGTTTCTTTTTCGCCGCCGCCAGAGCTTCGGTGTCCCTGTCGACTGCTATGAGGTGCCCTTTATCCGAAAGTCTTTCGCAAATGCCCGACGAGTGTCCTCCTCCGCCTGCCGTGCCGTCTACATATGTGCCTTCGGGCTTTACGGCAAGCGCCTCCATGACTTCGTCAAACAGTACGGGTACATGTCCGAATTCCATGTCTCCACCTATATGCCGAATTCCCTGAGCTTGTCAGTGAACGCCTTGTCCTTCATCATCTTCGCAGTATCGGCGTCTCCCCTTTCGTCAGCGCTCCAGATCTCCACCTTGTCCATCGCGCCCATCGTGATCAGGTCCTTGCTGATATGGGCGTATGTCCTCAGATGAGGCGGGATGAGTATCCTTCCCTGCGAGTCCAGGTCGCATATCTCGGAATTGCCGAAGAAGTCTCTGATGAATTCACGGAAATCCGCATCCGACTGCGGCAGCTTCGATATCCTGTCCGCCATCTCCTCGTACGCGTCCATCGTATAGATGTACAGACATTCATCGAATCCCTTCGTGAGCATGCACCTTCCGCCCAGCTGATCCCTGAACTTTGAAGGGATGATCATCCGGTTCTTGCTGTCTATTGAGTTGCGGTAGGTGCCGTGAAACATCTTTGCCTTGCGATCAGCGGCTTTCAGCCGTTTTTATACTTAACATATGATAAGGTTTGTACCACAATAATACCCCACAATTCCCCACCATTCAAACAAAACTGCCTTGTTTTTGCTTGTATTCCCCCACTTTTTTATGTAAAGACCGCTTTACAAAGCTGGATTTCAGGCCAAAATAAAAACAGACACAATATCTTGTGTCTGTAAAGTATACTTTACACTATATGTATAAAGCCGTTTTTCAGGTCACGAGGCCGCCGTTCACTCCTATCACCTGGCCTGTAACAAAGCCGGCTTCACCGGACGCAAGGTACCTGATTACGGCAGCTACCTCTTCGGGTCTGCCGGTCCTGCAAAGAGGCGTGTCATCTGCGATGGCGGCTTTAGCCTCTTCGCTCACGGAGCTGTTCATATCCGTGTCTATCATTCCGGGAGACACGCAGTTGACTCTGATGCATGACGGTCCCACTTCCTTTGCAAGAGCCTTCGTGAGTCCGATCACGCCTGCCTTGGCCGCCGAATATGCGACCTCGCACGAAGCGCCCGTCTGCCCCCACATCGATGCCACCGTTATTATGCATCCGCTCCTGCGGCTTATCATGGAGGGAAGCACGTTTTTCACGCAGTAGAACACTCCGTTCAGATCGGTGTCAATGACTTCATGCCATCTGCTTTCGCTGATATCGGTGATCAGACCGAAGTCGGCTATCCCCGCATTGCACACCAGCACATCGATATGTCCGAGCGCGCCGACCGCCTTGTCGACGGCTATCTTTACAGAGTCGCTGTGTCTGACATCGCACCTTACCGGGACCGCTCCCGTCTCCTGCCTCAATGCATCTGCCGCTGTCTCGGATCTGTGATATGTAAACACCACTCTGTCGCCGGCTGCGGCAAACTGCCTGACAGTCTCGGCGCCTATGCCCCCGGATCCGCCTGTGACGAGTACGTTCTTCATCAGTCTTCCCTGCCGGTCTCCGGCTCTGCCTTCCCGTCTTCGGCCTTTGCCTGCTCAGCTTCGAGTTTTTCCTTTTCTTTCTCGAGTCTGGCCTTTTCCTTTTCTTTTCTGGACTTTCTGAGGCTGAGCCTTATGAGTATGTAGATCGCCGCGATCAGGAACACTATCAGCATCGCCATGGCGAATCCGAAGCTCGCCTCCGCCTTGAACGTCCTCCAGTTGAGTTTGATATAGAGTCCGATGATGAACAGGATCACCACCAGGGCCGCCACAAGAATGATCGTTACCGTTGCAGCGCCTTTTTTGTCTTTTATCAGTTTTTTCATTCCGACCTCCGTATCATTTCAGATATTCCATGACGACATCCGCATCGGACGGGGTATCCACGTACAGTATGCCTCTCTTCTCTCTTGTCTCGCGTCCTTTGCCCGGGAGGAAGAGTATTGTGTCGTCATCCATGAGGCTTATGGCCTTTTTTATGGCCTCTACCCTGTCCGTTATGATCTCGTATCTGCCGCCCGCCGCCTCGACATGCGCTGCGATCTCCTCGCATATCCTGTTCACGTCCTCTTCTCCGTAATCCTCCTCGGTGATTATGGAGTAGCAGCAGTTTCTGCCCGCTATGGTGCCGAGTTCCTCGCGTCTCTCAAAAGCCTTGCCGCCCGGGCATCCGAACACTATCATAATTTTACGGCCCGGGAACTCATCTGCTATCGTTTCGAAAAAGCTCTCGTAGCTCAGCTTGTTGTGAGCATAGTCGACAATGGCGATGCGCTTTCCGTCACCGCTCCTGAACACCTCCATGCGGCCCGGCGACGAGCTCTTCGCCAGTCCGTTCTGCACGTGGGCGAACGGCACTCCGGCAAGAGCCGACAGCGCAGCCGCCGCAAGGGCGTTCTCGACGTTGATCGTTCCGAAGGTCCCGAGCACGACTTTCTCATCGACGTCCGGATAGTCCGCCACATCCCTTATGCGGATGCGCAGGCTGACTCTTCCGCCCTCGGACTTCACATCATATCCGTACACGTTGGCAGACGGGTCGCTGCGGCTGAATGTGATCACATACGGGCAGTCCTCAGCTGCCTTCCGGAGCTCTTCCTGTCCGTCGCAGTCGAGGTTGTAGCAGGCTTTTCTGCAATGTGAGAACAGCAGCAGCTTTGCTCCGAAATAGTCCTCGAAATCCGGATGCTCTATCGGGCTTATGTGGTCGCGGCCTATGTTGAGGAAGGCTCCCGCCTCGAAGGTGATCCCGTCCAGCCTGTTATATCTCAGGCCCTGGCTCGACACCTCCATGCTCATGTACCGGATGCCGCTTTTGAGGGCGTTGCTCATGTGAGTGTACAGCTCGAGTATTTCGGGAGTCGTAAGGTGAGATTCCTCATCTATCACTCCGTCGTAATTGTATATGCCGCTGCACACCGCGCTTTTGCCCTCTCCGGCCGCCTCAAGCCAGTCGTCGAGTATGTACCTCATGTAATAGGTCGTCGTCGACTTGCCTTTTGTGCCGGTGATCCCGATCATCCCGAGCATCCCGGACAGATCTCCGTAAAAACAGGATGCCAGGACCGGCATTGCGGCCCTGATATCATTCACTATGATTTCCGTACAGGAGCTGCTGCCCAGTCCGTATTCCTTCTCGCTTATATAGCATACAGCCCCGGCTTCTATCGCATCTCTGAGATAACGTTCTTTGAAATGCGCTCCCTTGCACACAAAAGCCGTCCCCTCGCCTGCTTCCCTGGAATCATAGGTCACCGCCTTTACGGCAGCGCCTCCTCCGGGTCCGTCGATCTCGGGATCGGCCTTGACGAACATCCCCGCATCACGCAGGACTGCGGAGATGTCCGATACTCTCTTAAGATCTGCATCCATCGATTCAGTGAAAACCTTTCAGATTTATAGTTTTTTATACAAGCTCGCCGGCATCGGCCTTTGCCTGTTCTTCCGGCGTCATCTTCGTTACAGTGATGCCCATGAACGCCATGACGAGACAGATCACCGGCATCAGGTAGTTGAACACAGCCCACGGAGCGTATACCGAAGTGGTGACTCCGAGAGTAGCCGCGATGAACATGCCGCATGTGTTCCACGGCACGAGGCAGGATGTCACCGTGCCTGCGGACTCAAGCGCGTTCGAGAGGCATTTAGGATGGAGCCCTGCCTTTCTGTATGCAGGAGCGTACATCCTTCCCGGAACGAGTATAGAGATGTACTGCTCAGGCATCACTATGTTCGAAAGTATGCAGGTGGCTTCCGTAGCGCCGATGAGTCCTGCGTCGCCTTTGATCTTCTTCGTGATCGCTTCGATTATGACAGCGAGCTGGCCGGTCCCCTCCATGATGCCTCCGAACATCATCGCGATGACTGTCATGAGGATGGAGCTCGCCATGTTCATGAGGCCTCCCGTCGAGAGCAGATCGTCCAGAGATTCGATGCCGCTCTCGCACACAAAGCCGTTGCGCGCGACATCCAGTATGGATCCGAGATCGACGCCGCTCTGCGCGAACGGAGCCATTACAGCCGCAGTGATGAATCCCAGCGTGATCCCCGGTATGGCCGGGACCTTCAGCGCGATCGAAAGGATGACCACGAGAGGCGGGATCAGGAGCAGCGGATTGATGTTGAAATTATCCCTGAGGCCGTCCATCAGCACCGTTGCCTGCGATGTGTCCACGTTCCCTCCGGAGACATGCATGAAGCCGTATATGCCGAAGAACACCAGCGAAATGACATACGCCACTATAGTGGATTTGAGCATGTATTTCACGTGAGTGAACACATCGGTGCCCGCCATGGCAGGAGCCAGATTCGTAGTATCTGAAAGCGGCGACATCTTGTCTCCGAAGTACGCTCCGCAGATGAC
>CADBFL010000033.1 GCA_902793875.1 uncultured Eubacteriales bacterium
GTGAGAGTCGGCGCGATCCATATCCTCGGGTTCTTCACGATGTTTCCCATCTGCAGCATCGATGTCCCGATGCCCTGCGAGATGAGTCCTCCCCACTTGTTTTCAGGGAACGACATCACGGCGAAGCCTATCATCTGAGCGCAGCATCCCGCGACAGCGGCTCCTCCGGCGAGGCCCGTGAGTCCGAGCGCGGCGCATATGGCGGCGGAGGATATAGGCAGCGTCAGAGCCATTCCGACGACGACCGAAACGATGATGCCCATCAGGAACGGCCTGAGCTCGGTCGCCCACATGATGAGGGTTCCTACCTTCATGGCGGCGGCCCCGAGTCCCGGCGCCCACCATGCGGCAAGGCCCACTCCGACCCCTATGGTCACGAGCGGCGTGACGAGTATGTCTACCTTAGTCTCTCCGGCGACAGCCTTTCCGCATTCAGCAGCGATGATCGCGACTATCAGAACGGCGAGAGGCCCTCCGGCTCCTCCCAGCCCGTTGGCGGCGAAGCCCACGGTCGCAAGCGAGAACAGCACGAGAGGCGGGCATTTGAGCGCATAGCCTATCGCGACCGCCATCGCCGGGCCCGTCATCGCCATCGCGAGGCCTCCGACCGTGTAGTCAGCGCCTCCTATATTGCATACCGGAGCTGTCAGAAAGCCTATATGGAACTGCGTCCCCAGCGTATTTATTATGGTCCCGATCAGCAGCGAGCAGAACAGTCCCTGCGCCATCGCGGACAGGGCGTCGATGCCGTAGCGTTTCGCGCTGATCTCTATATTCTTGCGTTCGAGGAACGCTTTGACGGAATCCTTTGTCATTTTTTCCTTCTTCCCTTATAATAGAATCATCACAGATAGCGGCGCAGCCGCTGTTACAACAGAAAGTATACCACATCGCTTACCGAAAGGAATTATTTTATGAGTCGTGTAGAACGCGCAGAAGCCATGCAGGCAAACGCGAAAGCCGGTGCGAAAAAGAAAAAGAAGAAAAAGAAGAGCGGCAAAGGCCTGTGGATCTTCGTCCTGATCCTCGCTGTCATCGTGGGAGTCGGGGGATGGTACACCATCCAGCTGGGGCCTGTCGACAGGAACAACCTCGAAGAGGTCGCCGTCGAGATCCCGCAGGGATCCGGCGCTTCAGCCATAGTCGACATCCTTGACGGGGCCGGTCTTGTGAAGAACCGGACCTGCGCAAAGATCAACGCCAGGATCGGCGGATACAACAGCCTTCAGGCCAACACATACATATTCAACAGAAGCATGTCATTCCCTAAGATGATGAAGGCCATCAACGAGGGCGACTTCAATTACGTGTCGAAAGAGACGATAGAGGTCCGCGACGGAGCCAGGCTCGAGCAGGTAGCGGCCGCGATGGCCGAGAAGCTCCCTTATACCTCCGAAGAGATACTCGCAGTCTGGACCGACAAGGCGTACATGCAGGAGCTGATAGACAAGTACTGGTTCCTGACCGACGATATCCTCGGCAGCGACGTCATGTATCCTCTCGAGGGCTATCTGTACGCGGACACATACGCGGTGACGGACAGCACCACCGTCGAGCAGTTCACCGAGGTGTGCCTCGACAAGATGGACGAAGAGCTCACCGCCCGCAAGGATCAGATAGATAAATCGGGCTGGACAGTGCACGAGTTCCTGACCCTGACCTCGATAGTCACCAAGGAGGCAAGAGCCGAAGATCAGGCAAAGGTCGCGGGAGTGTTCATGAACAGGCTCGATAAAGACATGTCTCTGGGCTCGGATGTAACGGTCTGCTACATCTTCCAGGAGGACCGCGTAGAGCTCAAGCAGAGCCAGCTCGACAGCGACAACCCGTATAACACGCGCAAGTTCCAGGGACTTCCGCCGGGGCCGATATGCCAGGTCATCGGAGACGCCATGGACGCGGTACTCAATTACGAGAAGTCGGACAATCTCTTCTTCTTTGCCGATGAGGACGGAAAGGTCCACTACTATAAGGACGAGGCATCTTTCGAGCAGGGCATCGAGGATGAAGGTCTGCTGAAGGATGACGAAAGCACCGACGAGTCTTCGGGAAATGAGGCGTCGGGCAATGAGTCGTCAGGAGACGGCGCATCCGGCGGCGACCAGACGGAAGAGCCGGCATCCGAAGGAGGAGGCGACGAGCAGATATACGGCTAAGCTCACTTGCTTACCATCTGACTGTCATAGAACAAAGGCAGGAATATATAGCCCTTGCCCTCGAGATATTCGATCATCCCGGGCAGGGCTTTTTCAGTGTCTCTGCTCCATTCGTGGCAGAGCACTACCATTATCTTCTGATCTTTTGCGGCTTTCTTCACCCGGCTCATGATAAGCTCAGGCGAAGACTTGTCTTTGCCCCAGCTGTCTCCCGAGTCCACGGTCCAGTCCGTCCAGCCGTATCCGGCAGCGCTCAGAGCTTCTTCGATGTCGCCGAGGTTCCCGCCGGCGGTGGCTCTTCCTCCCGGGAAGCGCACGATCTTCGGTCTGAAGCCTCCGGTCGCTTCGGCCGTGAATTCCTCCTGCTTTTCGACATCGTCCATGAACGCCTTTGCCGAGCTGTATATGCCGCCCTCGCTGTAATCGTGAGAGTACGTGTGGTTGCCTATCGTATGGCCGTATCTGAGGTATTCGGGATACATCGAGGCCGCGCTGAGCTCGCCCCTGTCCGGCAGTTTGTTGCCGTTTGCCGTAGTAAGGAAGAACGTCGCCTTCACATCGTATGCGTCGAGTATATCAAGCAGTTTTTTCCCGTGATAATAAGGTCCGTCATCTATCGTCAGATAACAGATCCGGTTATCGTTGCGGCCCGCCTTTATATCGCTCTCGAGCTGCGCGGCCGCGGCAAAGGTCTCGCTGCGAAGCGCTTCGAGCTCTTCGTCATCGATCTCCAGATCGCGTTTCTCCGCCAGCTCCGCGTCCCTCTCCTTCCGGGCTTCCCTGAGTTCTTTCTTTACCGCCCTCAGCTCTGATGCTCCGGCGCTGTACTCGCTGACCGTCGCCCCGATGTTGAGCGCGATGTATACGGCCAGCACAGCCACAGTCAGCATCAGCAGGCCCGTCAGTATCAGTATGATGTTTCCGCCGCTGCCTTTTCGACTTTTTCCTTTAGTCTCTCCCATGATCTTTTCTGCTCTTCTATGCTGTCATAGCCGCCCAGCGCATCCGTCTCTTCCCGGAGGATGTCTGTCTCCTTCCGGGTGAGCTCCAGCTCCTTCTTCGTCTTCTCTATATCTTCAGGCAGTTTCTGCGTCCTGTGCGCGAACACGAAATACCCGATCTCGAGCAGGAGGATGAGGGCGAACACGCCCATCACCTTCAGGAACTTCGCGAACCTCGCGCTGTCGCCCACCCTGACGTTGCGGATATCCCCGTACAGCCTGCGCGCCCCTGCGGCGGCGTCCGATGCGGCTTCCCTGAAGCTCTTTGCCGGCCTGCCCGCGTCCGTGCCGTCATGAGCCTGATCCTGAGGTTTTTCGTACACCCTGGTCTCGCTCAGGGACTGCCCGTATATCCTCGTATCTCCGCGCGCGATGGTATTCCTTCCGACAGGCTTTATCACGTCCTCATCTTCGTCGCTGATCCATCTGTGCTTTTGGAAGACCTGCGTTTCCTTTGCCGGCGCATCATAAACGCGGGTCACGCCCTTTTCAGCTGCGGTCCCGTCCTTCAGTCCGTCCTTCTTTATTATCTTCGTCCTGTCGTCCGCGTTGTTTCCGGCCATCATACCGCCCCATATATATAGTGGCTGAACGGCCCTTTAGGACTGATCAGCCACAAGTTATTGTACAATGCTCTCCGGTATATTGCAATGTCAGGGATATCTCTTTCTGTCCCTCAAGGAGCTTCTCGACGAACGCCCTGTCTCCCTCCCACATCGGAAGCGAAAGGAGCTTATCTTCGGCGATCCACTCAAGCCTGCCCTCGTCGCACTCAGGCGGCGGATAGTCCCCCGTCTCTCTGAATACGGCGGCAGCCTTCTCATCCGCGGGCGCGAAGTCGTCCGATGAGTACAGATACATGTCTTCGTCGTCGTACTCATCCGACCTGAATTTTATGACGCCGTGAAAATGCGCCGAGCGAAGGATGAGGCCGGTCTCTTCGAGCACCTCCCTGACGTTGCATTCGCCGGGAGTCTCTCCCTCCTCTATCCTGCCGCCGATGCCGAGCCACTTGCCTTCGTTCGGATCATCCGGCTTGCGGTCGCGGAACAGCATCAGCACCCTGCCCTTATTTCTTATGTAACAAAGCGTAGTCCTTTTCATAATGAGTCAGAGGGGACGGTTCTTTTTGACTCATGAGTCAAAAAGAACCGTCCCCTCTGACTCACTTTGACTCATGTGTTAATATATCTGTGAATATATTTTTTACGGAGGTTAAACTTATGAAAAAATTTACTATCGAAATGGAAGACGGCGGCGTCATCAAAGGCGAACTCTACGAGGATATCGCGCCTAAATCGGTCGCAAACTGGGAGAAGCTTGCCAATGAGGGTTTCTACGACGGGCTCATTTTCCACAGGGTCATCCCGGGATTCATGATCCAGGGCGGCTGCCCTGAGGGCACGGGCATGGGAGGCCCGGGCTACACGATCGAAGGAGAGTTCACGGCCAACGGCTTCAAAAACGACCTGAAGCACGAAAGAGGCGTCCTTTCCATGGCAAGAGCGATGGACCCGAACTCTGCAGGCTCGCAGTTCTTCATCATGACCTCGACCTCGCCTCACCTGGACGGCCAGTACGCCGCATTCGGCAGGGTGACATCCGGCATGGAAGTCGCCGACAGGATCGTCAACTCAAAGCGGGACAGACGGGACAAGCCGGTCATCGACCAGAAGATCAAAAGCATCCGCGTAGAGGGATAGCTCATCCGCCGGCGGATCCTAGAACAGGGGCTCGTGCTGGTATTTCCTTATGCTTTCCTTTGTATAAAGAAGCACCTTATCGTTCTCGCGAAGCACGAGCTCTCCGTCCGGCATGATCATCTTGCCGCCCCTGTCGACCAGCACGATGAAGGTCTGACGGGAAATATCGATGTCCTTTATCTTCTGACCGTTCCACGGATGCCTGGCGTGCAGGATTATCTCCTTCACGTCCTCGAGCATTCCCTCGGACGGTGACTCGGCGCACATTATCAGCTTGTCGCCGAGCAGTATCTCCGTGTCTCCGCGCGGGACCACCGTATCGCCGCCCCTTATTATGAGCGCGATGATGGATCCGCTCGGAACCGCTATCTCGCTGATAGTCTTTCCGATCCACTCGTCGCCTTCATCGATGGATACCTTGATGAAGCGCACATCCTGCTCCTGCTCTATGTCTGCAAGGCGCTTTGCCTTCTGGTACTCCTCGATGAATCCTGCCGATATGATGCCCGTAGGGATGGCGACCAGGCCGACTCCGAGGAATGTGATTATGATGCCGAGTATCTGCCCCAGAACGGTGATGGGGTATATGTCGCCGTAGCCGACCGTCAGCAGAGTCGATGTCGCCCACCATATCGCCGAGAAGGCGTTTTTGAACACATCGGGCTGCGCGTCGTGCTCGACGCTGTACATGCAGAGGCTGGACGCCAGTATGAGCATCGTGATGATGAACACCGACGCCAGCAGCTGCGTTTTCTTTCCCTTTATGACGTTTCCGATCAGCGTCAGCGAATCGGAGTACGCGTTGATCCTGAACAGCCTGAATATCCTCACTACTCTGAGCATGCGGAACACCGCCGCTCCCGCAGGGAAGAACGCAGGCAGATAATGCGGCAGAAACGACAGAAGGTCTATGATGCCGAAGCCGGACGTCACATACTTCTTTACGGCCGCAGCGCCCTTGTATCCCGGATACTGCTCTTCTGCGGTCAGTATCCTGAGCACGTAGTCGAATGCGAAAAACGCCACCGTGATCTCATCCACCCAGTAAAGCAACGGGCCGTACTGCGCCCTGACATTGTCGAAGGTCACGGCAAAGGCCGCCACGAGATTGGCGATCAGAGCGAGCGTGCTTATGATGTCGTACGCCTGATTGAGGCGGCTGTCGACCACGCCCGTCGATACCATCGCGAACAATTTCTTTCTCGTTTTATCCCAGCTGCTGTTTTTCTCTTCCATAAAACTCCGGCCCTTTCCTCTGTATATCTCCGGAAAGTTCACCTGTTTCTGTTATATCGTTTCCATTCTACCACAAAACACGCTGATGCAGTCCCGTATCGCATGATCGCGCGCCTGCCCGCCTCTGCTGCATCGGGGCGGTATCGGGGCGGGCATCCGGCGCCGCTTTTTCTATACCGCGGAGTCCGATCTCCAGAAATTCTTCAGGAATATCATGATGAACGGATATATCTCGAGGCGGCCCGCTATCATCAGAAGACACATGACGGTCTTCGTGAAAGGCGTGAAGTCCTGCACCAGGACCGGCGCGCCCAGGTCGCCTATCGTGTTGCCCGTATTGGTCAGCATGGCCTGCGAATAAGTGAGGGCCTGCCTGACGCTCATGTCATCGAGCGAGAGCAGAAGCGCTCCGCCGAGCCAGAACAGCGTGAAGAGCGCTATGAAGATATTGGCCCTCATCACCTGGTCGCTCTTCATCGGCTTTTTATTGAATGTGAGGGAGCGCACGCTGTTTGGATGTATGTGCCTGTAAATGCCGTATGATACGGTCTTGAAGGCGATGATCGTGCGCGAGGTCTTTATGCCGCCTCCCGTCGACAGGGAGGAGGCTCCCGCGAAGTTCATGATCAGAAGCAGTATGACGCAGACCTCCGGCCAGCGCGACACATCCGTGATGATGTAGCCCGACGTCGACATTACAGAGACCACCTGCATCATGACAGATCCGAAAGCCTTCAGCAATCCCCTTTCCGACGCTCCCGCCGCGGTGAAGCCCGTGATCAGGACGGCGGCCGCCAGCAGTCTGAAGACGTACACCCTGATCTCGCTGTTCTTCCTTATATCTGCGATCCTTCTGTTCATGACCAGCAGAAACAGCATGCAGTTCACCGAGCCGAGGAATGCAAACAGCGTGATGATCGCCTTCAGCGGCGCGGAAAGATCCGTGACGACACCGTTGCCGATGTGCCTGAGCCCGGATGTACTCGTATTTGAAAGAGCCGTCAGAAGCGAGGTGAATTCGGGCATTCCCGCGAGCAGCAGCATTATGAACTGCAGCATCGTAAGCAGTATGTATACCAGGACGACCTTCCTGTAGCCCTTTCTGAAGGAGTTGTCGCTCTTCAGAAACGACGGCCCCGGGAATTCCGTCGAAACAAGTCCGTAGCCGAGGAACTGTCTCGTCGGGACCAGGGACAGTATCGTTATGATGATGCCCACGCCTCCTAGCCAGTTGCAGGTCGATCTCAGGAGCTGCAGCGACCACGGCAGCGAGGCCGTATCATATATGCCGACTCCCGTAGTCGTCCAGCTTGCCGCCGATTCGAGCATGGCGTCTGTCAGCGAATAACCCGGTATGCCGAAATAGAACACCGGAACGGTCAGGATGATCAGGAGCATCCAGGTAAAGAAGGTAGTCATGTACCATATCCTCGGCCTGACCTGGGCGTCGATCCTTCCCGAGAGCTTCATCCCGGCAAGCCCCGCTGCAGCAAGCAGGGCCGCGGCTGCTCCGAGGACGGATATGACCGACTCCTCTCCGCGTATAACAGCCACGGCAAGAGACGGCAGGATGCTGACGCCGAAGATCAGCAGCGCGTCGGAAAGTATATTCAGGATGAATTTCTTGTTCCTGTTCATTCAGTAAAACCCTTCGCCCTGCGGCCGCCTGTCTATACCCTGTTAGGGTCCCAGAAGAATCTCGAGAAAATTATGAAGAAAGTGCTGAGCTCGAGCCTGCCTGCGACCATCACCAGCGACAGCACCGAGGTGCTGAAGCCGTCATAGAAGCTGTACGTGCGAACCGGCCCGACTCCCCCGAGTCCCGGGCCCACGTTGCTGATGCACGAGAGCACCGCGGTGAAATTCGTGACCAGATCGCCGCTTCCCGTGATCGAGATCAGGAATGTACCCGCCATCAGAGTGAACAGATACAGAGTCACGAAAGCGGTGATATGCGTCAGCGTCGCCGAATATATCTTCTGATCTCCTATGGAGATATCGTTCACGATGTTGCCGTGCAGCTTGATATTGATCTCCTTTTTGATCATCTTCAGAAGCACGAGCACCCTTATGACCTTCACGCCTCCGGCAGTCGACGAGCTCGATCCTCCGATGAACATGAGGATGACGAGCAGTATCCTGCAGAATACAGGCCACAGATCGAAGTCGGCGGTGGCGTAGCCCGTCGTCGTCATTATAGTGATCACCTGGAAGGCGGAGTCCTTCACCGCCGTGTAAAGGCTGCTGTATCCGCCCTTCATCATCAGCGCTGCGGCGATCGCAGCCACGGATACTGCGATGATCTTCACATAAAGTCTGAATTCCTCGTTTTTCAGAGCGCGCAGCGGGTGTCCGTCGGCGATCACGAAGAAGAGTTCGAAATTCGTCCCGGCGAGGAACATGAATGCGGTTATGACCCACACGACATAGTCGCTGCCGAAGTGGGCTATGCTGTCGGCGTAAGTCGAGAAGCCTCCCGTCGCCATCGTCGTCAGCGCGTGGTTCACTGAGTCATAGAAGCTGAGGTGTCCTCCCATGAGAAACAGCGCAAGCGCCGCCGTGAGTATTATGTAAGCGATGTAGAGCCTCTGTGCCGTGCCGGTGAATCTCGATGTGAGCTTTGTCACGGTCGGTCCCGGCGTCTCCGCGCTCGCGATGTTCCTGGCCTTGATGCCGAAGCGCGGCAGCAGAGCCACGAAGAGCACTATTATGCCCATGCCTCCGAGCCACTGGGTCAGCGATCTCCACAGAAGGACAGACCGCGGCAGGACTTCGACGTCGTCTATTATCGTGGCTCCGGTCGTAGTGAAGCCCGAGCAGGTCTCGAAGAAGGCGTCAAAGGGATCCGGGATCGCGCCCGTGAGCATGTACGGGACGCAGCCTATTGCCGAAGCGATGATCCACGTGGTGGCGACGATGAAAAACGTCTCGCGCGGCTTCATCTCCATGTCGCTCAGGTCTTCCCTGTTGGTGAAATACATCAGCAGCCCTGCGGCGAAGCATGCGGCCATCACAAGAGCAAAAGCTCTGACCGGCGTTTTCTCGCCGTATATCAGAGCAGTCACAAGCGGAAGCGCAAGGAACGCCCCCATCAGATTCAGAAACAATGCATAGAAGTTGATCAGCCGTTTCATCCGTTATGTCCGTCTATCTGGTAATGCCCAGTCTCATCGACGAGCGGGTCAGCTTTTCGACGTATCCTATGTCGGACACGAGGCACACGACTATCACCCGGTCGCCGTCCCTGATCGTCGTATTTCCGTCAGGGATTATCGTTTCGGTTCCGCGCCTTATGGCGGCGATGATTATGTGATCAGGCAGTTCGAGCTGCTTCAGCGGGATGTTCAGCATGCTCATCCTGTCGGATGCGTATATCTCCATGATCTCGGCCTGGCCCTGCAGCAGCACGGACGAGAGCACCCTCTTCGAGCCGCGTATGGCTCTGAGTATCGTGCTGGTAGATATGTCGAGCGGGTTGAGCACTATGTCTATGCCGAGCTTCGAGATGAGCTCCTTGTAGCTCTCGTGGCTCACCTTCGAGATGACATCCTCGACGCCGTGGTTCTTGGCCGTCAGCGCGAGCAGGAGGTTCTCCTCGTCGTAGCCCGTGCATGTCACGAAGGCGTCCATGTTGTCGAGCTCCTCATCCTCGAGCAGGCGGATATTGGCCCCGTCCCCGTTGAGCACCATCACGTTCCTGAGCTTGTTCGTCAGGTAGTGGCAGCGCTGACGGTCCTGCTCGACCAGCTTGACCTTCGAGCCGTACTCGGACAGGCGTCTCGCCAGATAGTATCCGGTCTTGCCGCCGCCGATTATCATGACCTTTCGCGCATCGGCGTGGCGGTGCTTCGAGTGCACCCTCTTGCTGAGCCTGTATACATCTTCCTTCTCTCCGATGACATACAGAAGATCCTTCTCTTCGATCACGTCAAAGCCGTGAGGTATTATGACCTTGCCGTTCCTCGCTATGCCTATGACCAGAAAGTCCGGCTGCAGCGCGCGGAACTCGATGAGGTTCTTGTCGACGGCCTCAGGCATCTTCGAGGCCTCGAATTCGATCAGCGATATCTTGTCGAAGGTGTATATGCCGTTCGAAAGAGTGTATTTGTCTATCAGATATCTGTAGATCTCTCCGGTTATCAGAAGATCCGGATTGATGATCATGTCGATGTTGCAGTGTTCTCTGATGAACTCGAGCTGGTTCATGTGCTCCGGGTCCCTGACCCTGGCCGCGACGTATTTGCATCCGAGCGCCTTCGCGAACGATGCAGCCAGGATGTTGGTGTCATCTGACGTCGTGGCGCTCAGCAGGAAGTCCGCCCCGTTCACGTTGACCTCGCGCAGCGTCTCGACTGTCTTGGCGTCGCCCGCCACGGTCAGAACGTCGTACTGCTGAGCCAGGCGGCTGAGCTTTTCTTCATTATTGTCGACAAGCGTCACGTCGTAGTCGCCGTCCAGAAGGGCTTCGACCAGGCGCAGTCCGAGCTTGCCCGCTCCGAGAATGATTATCCGCATTGTTCCGAATCTCCTTTTCAGATTATGCTGTGCCGCCCGGATACGCCGCATGCCGGCACAATAACAGCATTATAGCCCCGCGGGGGCTTTGCTACAAGGTGTTTTTTTACTCTACTGATTTGAGAGACTCCGTCATGGAGACGTCCCTGAGCCTCTTCTGCATCGCGAGCCCCACGAGCATGACGAATACGAATGTGAGGACGACGGACTGAATTATGTCTCCCGTGCTCACCTTCGTCTCGAAGCAGAGCATCTTTACGACTATGTTGTCTATCGCGAATCCGAGCAGCAGCCTTCCGAGCGGCACGCCCAGAAGGACAGCGGCAGCCGTCATGAAGAGGTTCTCCCTGAACACATAGGTGCTCACCTCAAGCGGCCTGAATCCGAGGACCTTTATGGTCGCTATCTCGCGCGTCCTCTCGATTATGTTTATGTTCGTGAGATTGTATATCACTATGAAGGCCAGAAGAGCCGCAGAGAGTATTATCACGACCGTCACCGCATCGAGGCTCTTCATCATGTTTCCTATGCTGTCCCTGACATCCTGCGAAAGCTGTACCGCCGCCACGTCGTCGCAGCCCGCCGCGGCCGTGGCCGACGCCCTGACGGCATCTTCGCCGGCGCCGCCGGCAAGCTTCACGTACGCCGCTTTTATGCCGGCTTTTTCGCCGAAGCCCTGCTCGTAGGTCTCAGGGCTCATGTAGATCATGTCGTTTATGTAGTTGTCGGCGACGGCGGAGACCCTGACCTTCATCTTCCTGAATCCGTCTTTGATGACGATCTCGTCGCCCGGCTGTATGCCGTAGTCGCGCATCAGCCTCTTTACTATCACGACCTCCCCGTCTGACGGGAACGCTATTGGCTCATCGCCTCTGTGAAGGTCCACAAAGCGTCCGAAGCCGTCGGCAGGAGCCGCTATGCATGTCACTCCGGCATCCTCCGCGCCCGTATCTATTGTCACCTCGCTCTGATGCATGAACAGCACGTCCGCGCCGCCGCCCGCCTCATCCAGCGTCTTTCTGAAATCCTTCTGCGCGGCCGCGTCCATGTCTTCGCTGAACATCACCGTATAATCGTACAGCGAGATCTCTTCGAACTGATTGTCCGCGATCTTTGAGACAGTCGTGCCGATGCCGGCTCCCGCGATAAGAAGGGCCGTGCATCCGCTGATGCCGATCACCATCATCAGGAAACGCTTTCTGTCCCTGAAAATGTTCCTGATCGACACTTTATAAAGGAAGGATATCCTGTTCCACAGAGGCCCGATCCTCTCAAGCAGTATGCGCCTTCCGGCAGGAGGCCACTTTGAAGTCCGAGGATATCGCCGCCCAGGTCGCGCCCATCGCGCATATCATGGCCGCGGCCACGGACAGGAGCCCGAGCTTCACATCGATCACATAGGCGATATCGTCGGAAAAACCGTACATCATGATGTAGGCCTTCCATATGACCACGGGGAATATCCTGCAGCCGGCAAAGAACCCGGCCACCGCTCCGAGGAAGGCCGCGCTTCCGGAATAGAACAGATACTTGCCCGCTATGGCCGCATCGCTGTAGCCGAGCGCCTTCAGGACGCCCACCTGTCCCCTCTGCTCGTCTATCATGCGCGTCATCGTGGTCATGACCACAAGGGCCGCGATGAGAAAGAAGAACACAGGGAAGACCACGGCTACCCTGCTGAC
>CADBFL010000034.1 GCA_902793875.1 uncultured Eubacteriales bacterium
CTTCTTATGGAGGATGATTATCAACTTACACATTACCAGACAAATGTTGCGGCGATGCTTAAGCTTGGAGAATGGTTTGATTACATGAAAGAAGAGGGCGTTTATGATAATACGAGAATAATAGTAGTATCTGATCACGGAAGAGGTTTAGAGGATAACATAATGCCTCAACTGGTGTTTACAGATGAAAATGGTTCTATACGTAGTTTTGATTCCGGATTTTATGACAGTGTTCTGATGGTCAAGGACTTTGATTCCAAAGAGTATACCAGCAATGATAACCTTATATCGAACGCAGATACACCTCATATTGCAGTCAACGGTCTGATAAAAGATCCTGTCAACCCTTATACCGGAAACTCGATAAGCAGATTCATTGATCAGAAGGAACAGCCTGAATTGATATATACAGCAGACTGGGATACAGACGAAAACAGCGGCAATACCTTTCTTCCGGCAGACTGGCTTACAGTACATGATAATATTTACAACAAAGAAAACTGGGGTTATTTGGGAGTTAAATGACCCCTGCGTTTTCCTTTTAGAAACATATGCTGCTTAGGCAAAGCACCTTCTGATGATATCCATGATCCTGTCCTGCTGCTCCGCTGTCATCTTGTTGTCGCTCGGCAGGCAGAGGCCCCTTTCGAATATGTCCGCTCCGGCATCGGTCATGCCGGTCTCCTTTATGTATGCATTGCTCCTTGCTCTGCCGCTTCCTGAGGCTGTGATGAACGGATTCATCCTGTATATCGGCTGCATGTGCATAGGCTTCCATATCGGTCTTCCTTCTGCATTGAGAAGCGATATCGCTTCGAGGGTCTCGGTCGGGCAGCTCTTTCCGTGTTCAGGCACATAAAGCGCGTCCTTTTCGCCTCTGACCTGTCTGCACATCGCGTCACTGTCGATGATCATGCAGCTGAGCCAGAAGTTCGGCTCCGAGCAGCTCTCATCATACGGGTTCATCTTTACAGGCAGGTCCTTCAGTCCCTCTTTATATCTTTCGTAGATCGCTTTCTTCTGGGCAATATGCTCCTCGAGGTACGGGTACTGGCCTCTCACGACGCCTGCTATGACATTGCTCATGCGGTAGTTGTATCCCATCTCCTCGTGCTGATACCACGCCGCATCCTCTCTTGACTGGGTGCTCCACTTGCGCACCTTGTTTGCAGCCTCTTCATCATCTGTGAGAAGCATGCCCCCGGACGAGCCGGTTATGATCTTGTTGCCGTTGAAGGATATGGCGTTATAGTCGCCGAAGCATCCGGTCTGCTTTCCTTTATACGTAGCACCGAGCGATTCCGCGGCATCCTCGACTATCAGGGCGCCGTGCCTGTCGCATATCTTCTTTATCTCATCGATCTTTCCCGGAGTGCCGTACAGATGCGCGACTACGAGCAGTCTGATTTCAGGATATATTTCGAAAGCCTTTTCAAGCGCTTCCGGATCCATGTTCCATGTGTCGTATTCGGTGTCAATGAATACGAGCTCGCCGCCCTCATACGCAACGGGATTGACTGTCGCATCAAAGGTCATGTCCGAGCAGAACACTTTGTGTCCCTCGAGCGTCCCGCGGTTCGGGGCAGGCTGTCCGTACAGTCTTTCTCCCGCGAGTTTGACCGCAAGATGCAGCGCAGCGGTCCCCGATGACAGCGCGACTGCATGGCCGCAGCCTGTCTTTTCGCAGGTGATTCGCTCGACCTCGTTTATGTTGGCTCCAACCGTGGACATCCAGTTGGTCTCGTACGCCTCCTGCATGTATTTAAGCTCCCCGCCGTGCATCGTAGGCGAGGCGAGCCAGAGCTTGCTGTCGAATGGTTTTACCGCTGTGTCTTTACTGAACATGATTTTTCTTTCCCGTCTCCGTGATCATCTGGTCCTTACCGCCTTGACCGGGCTCCACCCGGAATAGTAGTTCTTCTCTTTGACGGTCTTGTATGCGCGGACCCTTACATAGTATTTTTTGCCGGCCGCGAGGCCGCTCACTTTTCCTGAAGTTTTCGTATATCCCCTGACCGTTACGGTCTTTTTGTTTTTTTCGAATTTTGCATCGGTCGATGTCTGTACCTGGTATCCGCTTATGACGCTCGTGCTCATCTTCGCGCTCTGCTTCGCCCATGCAGCAGTCAGCGCTTTTTTACCACCTGTCAGCTTCGTTATCCTCGTGCCCTTCGGGCATATCCTGTAAGTGACTGTTTTTGTTCCTCTGTAGTTGTCTTTCAGGGTGACTTTGACGTTGTATTCGCCGACGTTCTTCCTTCCGCTCGAATATGTCAGCTTGTACTGATCTGATGACAGTTCCCGGTCTCCTTCATATACGGTGACCGAAGGGGTCTGCGCCTTGTCGTTCCAGACAAACACCGTTTTTGACAGTTTTACTGCCGGCGTTATTTTCTTCGGAGCAAATCGCGGGCAGCCTGCGCCGTAGTATACATCCCTGCCGGCAGTTCCGAGATCTTCGGATATTCCTTCCAGATAGCCTATGATCTGTTCGTTGCTGTAATCTTCGTGGCCGGCTTTCACAGTTGCGGCGGCGGCGGCGATGTAAGGCGCAGAGAAGCTCGTTCCGGTAGCGGTGAAGTAAGCTCCTCCCTTCTTTGCAACCATGATGCTGCTTCCCGGTGCGGCAAAATCCACTGCCTGCCCGTAGTTTGACCCTTCGTCTTTTGAGTTGTAATAACGCGCCTTACCTGATGTGATCGCACCAACACAGATGGTGGATTTAAACTCTCCCGGGATTTCATATACTTCCGGATCGTCCATGTTTTTATTTTCATTGCCGGCAGCGCATACGATCAGAGCATTATAATCACTGAACTCATTATCGTATCTCTCAAATGTCTCCATTACCGAACTACTCATAATCTCCCCGAGAGACAGATTGATTATGTCAGCACCCTTCTCTTCCGCATATTTTATTGCACAGTAAATATCGGTCCAGTTTCCATTGCCTTCTGCGTCCAGAGCCTTAAGCGGCAGTATTTTCACATTCGAAGGAGTGGACTCGGCAATGATCCCGCTTACCGCAGTACCATGGCCTTCATCATCGGTTGTATCATCAGATGGATCGTTTTCCGTGTTGACAAAGTTTTTACCTGCAAGTATTGTTTTCCCCTTGAATACCGGATGAGACCTCTGGATCCCGGTATCTACCACAGCAACGGTCACCTGACCGTTGTTATCTGTAATGGCTTTCTGATGATCCAGTCTCATAAATGCCGTTCCCCAGCCCTTCTCTCCGGAGCAGAGCTTCATCGGCAAATCAATAAGCACTGCGTCACTGCCGTATTCAGAGACAAGAGCTTCATATGCCTGCATTGTTGCCTCTATGCTGTCGTAGCTGAGATAATAGCTGTCCTCGAAGTACACGGCCTTGGCAGCTCCGTATGCGTTGATTTTCTCTTCCTGAGGTGCAAATAGTATAAGTCTTTGATACGAGAACTTGGAGGTGACATCAACTTTGTTATCTCCGGACTCCTCGGCGCTGTAGAACCCGCTGTCCTCAAGAGCTTCTGCAACTTCGCTCTGCTTTTCCGAATCGCTTCCGCCGCCCGAAAGGATCTCCGTGACCTCTTCTGTCACCTCGTCTGTCGCGAGATCGGCGGAGTCGTCTTTAGCCGCGTCTATAGTGAAGAACGCATCGTTATCATATGCGGCATCAGACTCTTCTGAGAGTTCTACTACAGAATCGACGGCGGTTACCTCAGTCGGCTCATCAGGGAGTTTGTCTGTGTCTTGTTCGTTGTTATCGCCGTCTTTAGCTTCAGGTGCAGGTACATCCGTACCCTGAACTTCAGATTTACTGTCATCGGTGGCAGAGTCATCTTCGATCGTGGTTACACCGCTCCTGTTATCTGGCACATCAAAAGAATCCTCCCCCGTTGCGTAGCTCATGAACGGAGTGGTTGTCATCATTGATATTACTAAAATGGATAATAATCTACTGAGGTTTTTCATGCGGGTATTATAACGTAGTTACAGGAATAGTCAAAGTTATAGTGATGTATGTATCCAATCAGCAAATCCAACATGAATATCCCAAACAAAGCGTATCTTGCAATGCATTATATAACGAGAATCACTATTATAACAACCTGGTTCGAATCGGCCAGAAACATGCACAATCACTTTGGCTTTGCTCACCTTATGACAAGAACGAGTCACTATTATTTAATTGCTATATATATTACCTATCCGGTAGATTAATGCTCTTGCGAATACGGTTATACTTCTTAACCTCCTTCACCTGGGCATCAAGAAATCTGGCGAGTTCCATTCCTTTCGCAGCCTGTGCTCCCAGACGTTCATCGAGACTACTTGAGTTTTTATTAAGCAGAGCGTGGATCACTTCATTTCTGTAATTGCACCAGTCTTTTATTTCATCCAGTGTCGCAAGCAACCCGTCGACATCAATATACCTATCGTACTGTTCCCTCAGGGATGTCAGGTACTTGTCGGTCGTATCATAGCCTTCCTGATCTGCCCACATAAGTGTGCATCTGACAATCTTCATCTTTCCAGATATGGCTTTGTAAGAAAATTCGCTGTTCTTACCTTTTCCATAATATGTTTCCATGATCGGCTTAAGACTTTTCTTTGCTCTATAGCAGTCTATGGAATGGCTGCCTCTGTTTTCCAGCAATCCGATATGATAAAGGAACGATCTTAATCGATCTTCCATCACTGCATAATCTATAAGGAGCGCCTCAAGGAAAAAGCCCTCCTTCATCGCTTTATTATATCTGTTGATGTTGGTGCGGTATGTGTTTTGTTTGTCTGTGTTGTTATTTACTGGGTCAATGTATATATTCATATTCCACAACCTCTAATATTTGCATTAATACCATATTCACTGGCCTGAATCTTTTCAATCACTCTTGTAGACTAAAGGTCGAGCCCGTTGAGACTATTCTCCAACACTCTTTGCATATTACAACGCCCCTTTCCACCGGACGCCCTGTTAAGAGTAAAAATGTGTTTTTCTCTTGCTTTAGTCAGGTGTCCTAAAGGAGAAATCTTTTACCTCATTTTACTATGCTTTTATTTCTTCTCCTAAGCAAAAGCTACTCCCTATTTGCCTGCAAACATGGTCAATGCTGTCACTGAACAGGAACGCTTCGTTGATGCCTATCTTGTACAACTCTTCTACTATCCTTTTTTTGTTTTTTGCTTCTATGATATACTGCCCCACACCATTATTATCATGATAGAGTTCTGGCAGTTCTTTCTTAATCATATATTCCCCCGAGTCATTCTTTTTGACCATATTGGGTATAAGCAGGTATACCCCTTGCTGTAACCGTTGTCTTTCAAGTTTTTCTTGAGTTTCTATTATTGTAGGTGCCATAAACAAAGATGCAATGCTTAACTCTTTATCCTGCTCGTCACTATGCTTAAAGTTATTCTCTATCGACCATTTACTAAACCATTCTTTCTTTTCTATATCCTTGATTAATGATGCGATGGTCATCCCATTGTTTGGGACTTTATCAATGCAATATGAAAAAAGGTTCTTTACAAAATAATAAGAATAGTAAGCCCAATTATAATTCCGAATATAGTTATTCTCTTTTTCCCAATCATCCGGATTCCATTCCTCCTCAAAAAGCAAATTCTGATTGCTTGGATAAATCGATCCTGAAAAATGTCTGTGATTATTAATCTCTATAACGGTTCCGTCTTTATTTTTATTTTCCCGACATGCAAAAAATAAAGCTACTAAAGGGTTTAGTGTAAAATCAATTAGTCTTGTAGGGATACCATAATGCTGCATTTTTGCAAGCAATGTAAGCCTGTCTTCTTGACTGTTGAATGTTTCCGGTCTCTTATTGCAAGCAAGCTCAATAAGTCTGTTTTCAGCTTTGATTGAATTAGTATATCTTGCGATTGATGGCATTAATTTGTACTCAACATTTGAATGCCCTCTATAAAAAAACTGAAGTTCCACTGTTTCAGGTGAATTATTATGTGGTTTGTTTACAACACATTCCACATACTCTGCTAAAGATTCTATTCTTTTGGGCGGTCCATAGATTATGCTTGTCATATAGTCCTTCCTATATTTCTGCATTCAGAGTTGATACGCTGTCTCCAGCGCTTTCGCGATCACCTGATCCATGTCGTAGTACTTGTATTCTCCCAGACGTCCGCCGAAGATGACCTTTTTCTCTTTATCGGCCATTTCTCTGTACCCGGCGTACAGAGCGCCGTTCTTTTCATCGTTGACAGGGTAGTACGGCTCGTCGCCCGGCTTCCACTCTGAGCTGTATTCGCGGCTGATCACCGTCTTCGGAAGGTCGTTTCCCTCTTCATCCTTTCCGAACTCGAACCACTTGTGCTCTATGATGCGGGTCCACGGCGTTTCGGCGTCGGTGTAGTTGACCGCGGCGTTGCCCTGGAAGTTCGGCCTGTCCAGTATCTCGTTCTCAAAGCGCACCGACCTGTATTCTAGATGTCCGAGCTCATAGTCATAGAAGGCGTCGATCGGCCCGGTGTACACGACTTTATCCGCCATGCCGTCCCACTTCGGCCTGTCCTCAAGATAATCGATGCCCAGATGCACTTCTATGTTTTCGTGCGCCAGCATGTTCTCGACCATGCCGGTATAGCCTCCGACAGGGATGCCCTGAAAGAGCGCGTTGAAGTAGTTGTTGTCGAAGGTCAGTCTCACCGGCAGCCTCTTTATGATGAAGGCCGGCAGATCTTTGCACTCGCGGCCCCACTGCTTCTGAGTGTAGCCCTTGATGAGCTTCTCGTAGATGTCCGTCCCGACGAGCGAGATCGCCTGCTCCTCGAGGTTCCGCGGCTCGGTGATGCCCGCAGCCCTGCGCTGCTCTTCTATCTTTGCGGCCGCTTCCTCCGGAGTGACGACGCCCCACATCTTATTGAATGTGTACATGTTGAACGGCAGGCTGTAAAGCTCTCCTTTATAATTGGCGACCGGCGAGTTCGTGAATCTGTTGAATACCGCAAAGCGGTTCACGTAGTTCCAGACCTCTTCATTGTTGGTATGGAAGATATGCGCGCCGTACACGTGCACATTGATCCCCTCGACGCGCTGCGTGAAGACGTTGCCCGCTACATTGTTTCTCCTGTCTATGACGAGGACCCTGCTGCCCTTCTCTGCCATCTCCCTGGCGAATGTCGCGCCGTAAAGTCCGGCTCCGACGATAAGATAGTTGTACTTCATGTTTTTTTCTCCTGCTCTATTCTATCCTGCAGACTATGACCGACACATTGTCCCGGCATCTTCCTTCCGTTGCTTTTTCTATCAGTCTGATGCAGATCGACTCCGCATCCTCGCTCTCTCTTCTTTCGAGCATCCCCAGCAGCTGCGCATCGTCCATCTCGGATGTGAGCCCGTCGCTGCACAGCAGGAGTATGTCTCCCGGGAAAACATTCTCTTTCGTGACATAGGCTCTCGGCTCTATCCCTTCGTCCGGGACCATCCCCAGATACTGGATAAGCTCGCCGGCGTATTTGCAGGATGCCCTGTCCTCCTCTTTGATCAGCCCTCTGTCGACCAGCATCTGCACCACGCTGTGGTCCCTGGACAGCTGCATCAGCGTACCGTTTCTGAACAGATACACTCTGCTGTCCCCCACATTCCAGACGGTTGCCTGATCCCCGCTGATCACCGCGGCAGCCGCGGTGGTTCCCATGTTGGCAGCGTCCATGCGAAGCGACTCGCTTATGATCGTTTTGTGCGCTGTCGAGATATACGCCTCTATATCTTCGGCCGCGTTCCTGTCTTCCATCGCTCTGAGACCGAGCGCGGCTATCAGCGAGGCCTCTTCTCCGCAGGCTTCTCCGCCCAGCCCGTCAAACACGGCATATACATGGGGAGGGCCCTTCCGTTCGCTCCGGATCAGGATATTATCCCTGGTCAGGTCTTTCCGGTAGTCTCCGTCCACATATATGTTATCTTCGTTATTCTTTCTGATCTTACCTCTGTGCGAGGCTCCGCAGGCGTTAACTGTCACTTGCTTCTCCTTCGGTCTGCCGCAGGGCCCTGCAGCCCGGTCATTCATTGTTTTTCTCTTTATAGGTGTCCGGATCTACGTATTCTTCGAGGCAGATCCCCTCTTTCATTATTTTTTCCGCGTTGTCCGCGCCCACGTATCTGTAATGCCACGGTTCGTAGATTATTTCGGTTATGTCCTCTTTGTCTTTCGGATATCTCAGTATGAAGCCGTATCTGTGGCAGTTCTCCATGAGCCACTTCTGGGCGGGCGTGTCCTCCTGCTCATCTATAAGCGGATCGTCCCATCCCGCGGATTCCGCGTCGATGATGTCCACTGCAAGCCCGCATTCATGTTCGCTGTGGCCCGGGACCGCCGTATCCGATTTGTTTGCAGTGTGGTCATAGAGATACTCCTGGTCCTCCCTTGTCCTGAAGGCGGATATGATCTGCGGGGAATATCCTGCTTCCCGGCAGTCGGCAAGCATCCTGTTAAGGTCATCCGCTATCCTTTCATCGACCTCGTACCCGTTCTCGACTTCGACTGTCGTGATCTCATCCAGATAGCCTTCCGGTATCTCACGGTCATTATTGACCAGGACCAGGAAATCTCCTTCCGCTTTCGTTCCGGCTCCCGTCTCTGCCTCCGTTTCAGCTTTTTTTGCCGCCTCCTTATTGATTCTGTGTATGTTTATCGCTTTATACACACCGAAAACCAGCGCTATCAGACAAAGGATCTCAACAGCGATTATGATTTTCTTCCTGTCACGTTTTTTTCTCTCTACTCTGCCCATGTACGGGGACTCCGCCTTCCTGTCTGCTATTTCGCTTCCGGATCTTCTTCTTTCTTTTTCCTGCTCAGGTAGAATACCACGAAAGCCGCAATGAGCAGGGCCGCTCCTATGCATATGAGAACGACGCCTGCGACGATCCCCCTGTTGTCCCGCGCTGCAGGAGCTCCGGCGACCGGCTGATCTTCGTTTTCATTGTCTGCTGCCGGTTCCGCGGAGCTGCTGTCCGTCTCTGATGAGCTGACCTTCTCAAGATAGTCTCCGCTCACCCAGCCGCGCTCTCCGTCCGCGTTGACGTACATCCAGGTAGTATCGGTATCGAAGGTGTGATCATAAGTCAGCCGGGCGCCCTTGTCCAGGACCATGAGCGATTTAAAACCCTGCCCCGGGCCGCATCTCAGATTGAGTTCATCCGTAGTGACCGCAGTGATCTCGGATTCTGTCTTCTTCCCGACATCCGGAGATACCGCTTCTGTTCCGCTGACTACATCGCCTGCCGAGATATATACGAACTGATCCTGCTGCTCGTTGCCCAGATTTGCATTGTCCGTTCCGCAAAGCCAGCCGTGATCATAGTCTTCCCATACGTAGAACTTCGTGCCTCCGGCAATGGTCCCTGCGACGGAGCCGCTTTCATAGTCCTGATAATTATTGTAATAATTTGCCCCGTATATGTTGATGGCAGCGGTATATGACGGCTCCATCGGCATGCCGTGATCCGCATATGCCGGGACACAGGCCAGCGCCACGAGTATCGCCGATACCAGCGCGACTGCTTTCTTTCTCATTTTTCGACCTCACTGTTTTTCTAGAAATTTCCGTTTATGACGACCCCGATCAGATACGAGGACAGATTGCATGCCAGAGACAGTATGTACGGATCTGTCTTTGACGTGAGATGACGGCTGTAAACGAAGCCCTCTGCAATGACGGCGATGATCTCCATCGCGATGGTCACGGGAGCGAGATATTCCCGTCCCGCAAACAGCTGGACGGCTGCTCCCAGCGAGACCACCAGAGGGTTGGTCATCAGGTTGGCCAGGACGATCACGCCCTGTCCGCGCCTGTCCCTTACTCCCAGTATCCACCCGGCGGCGCACTCGATGAGTATCGTCAGGGCCAGCGCCCTTATCATTATCAGAGGCAGCTGCTCAAGCGTCATCGGAATCCCTCAGCGATCTGACCGTGAGCAGCACGGCAGCTGCAGTGATCGCCGCGAAAACGGCTCCGAGTATGAGCACCGGCCTTTCCACCATGGACAGAAAGACATCGTCAAGATGCCAGAGGATGTCATTCATTTTCAGGGTCCTTTCTTATGATCAGCCACATGATCGCAAGGCACAGTATGCTCAGCGCCGCGATCATTACACAGTTTGCGGCGGTCGTCCTCAGTCTGAAGAAAAACGCCGGAGCCGTTCCCATGAACAGCCCGATGGTGGTCCATCCGAACGCAAGTCCGGGCGTCTTCGGGATCGCCGAAACGATCAGTCCCAGAGTGATGGCCATGGTCATGCTGAACAGCATCACCCCTACGAGGGATATCGCCATTATGTTGTCTCCGAACATCAGAAGCGGCGCCGCCAGCGCTGTGCTGACCATCGCCGTCCTCCTGAATCCGAAGCGGTCTGCGAGTATGCCGCCCAGAGCTTTTCCCGTCCCCATGAACGAGAACAGCATGACGAGCTGTACCAGGGTCTTGTTCCACGACGTCGGTATCCCGTAGCCCATGTATCCCCTGACTGCGACTATGACGACGGCGAGGGCTATGACGGCTCCTTTTGCCGCGCCTCCTTTTATATATCTGAAATCGCGGCACTGCTCGGTCTGAGGGCGCGCGTCGTTCAGGATATATCTCTGCGCAAGCAGGGTCAGCGGCAGCGCGGTCAGCGCCAGGACGAACAGTATCCCGTCAGGCATTCCTGCGCTTCCCATCAGCCTTCCGGTCACGACGCCGAAGGATCCGCCCGAGACGAATATTGCGCTTCCGGCCAGTTTGCCTCCCGAGGTCCTCAGCGTCACTTCGGCGCCGTTGACATGCACCATGCAGTTGCCGAGGCACAGCACTGTCAGTGGCAGGTATGTGCCGGCCCGCGCCTGAAACAGCAGCAGCGCGGCGGCAAGGAATATCAGTCCCGCGGCGCCAAGCGGAAGCTTCGGGAACCTGTCGCTGAAGCGGCCGATCAGGGCCTGCGGAACGAAAGCCAGCATGTCATAGGCAAGGAAGAACAGCCATACCTCCGACCTTGTGCCGGTGTATGTGTAAAGTGTGTAAAAGCACAGGACTTCCGTGACGAAGTGGATGTAGAAATACATCACGCCTGAAATAATATTGCTGTTGTTTTTCACGCTTTCCTTTTCCGGATATCCTGCCATTATTACCGGTCTTTCAGCTCGGATTTTCTCGGTCTTCCCATGAGTGTCTCGAGGGCGGCGTCGACTCTGATGTTTCCCTTGATGACATCGTATATGGCCTTTGCTATCGGCATCTCAACATCCGCCCTGTCCGCAAGTTCCACGGCTGCTTCGGCCGTGAAGATTCCCTCAACGACCATGCCGATCTGCTTCATCGCTTCTTCAGGATCGAGACCCTGTCCGATCATGCGGCCGCAGCGGAAGTTGCGGGAGTGCATGCTGGTGCAGGTGACTATCATGTCGCCCGTGCCGGAAAGACCCGAGAAGGTCTCCGGTCTGGCGCCGAGCTTCACTCCGAGCCTGGTCATCTCTACAAGGCCTCTTGTGATCATGGCGGCCCTTGTGTTGTCGCCGTAACCGAGACCGTCGATTACGCCCGATCCGATGGCCATGACGTTCTTGATCGATCCCGCCAGCTCGATCCCCAGAAGATCCTCGTTTGTGTATATGCGGAATCTGTTGGTGGTGAAGAGGTCCGCCATCTCATCCGCGGCTGCGTCGCTCGCAGAAGATACGGATACTGCGGTCGGGATCCCGCGTCCGACCTCCTCGGCATGGGACGGACCCGACAGGCATACGTATCTGTCCGGATCGAAGTATTCAGCGGAGACTTCGGACATGCGCTTCAGCGTCTTCTGTTCGATACCCTTGGCGATGTTCATGGCCAGCGCGTCCTTTTTTATGTGCGGAGCGGCTTCCTTCATGACGCTCCTGAACGCCTGGGCAGGCACCGAGAATACGATG
>CADBFL010000035.1 GCA_902793875.1 uncultured Eubacteriales bacterium
GATCTACAATCTCTTCACAAATTTCATCCTGCTGTTCGTGCTGTTCACACACCAGCTCACGCCGGCGCAGCTGATGGCTATCACCGGCATAATGATCGGGGCGAGAGTATTCGATGCTCTTAACGACCCTCTGATGGGCAACATAATCGAAAGGACACGTACACGCTGGGGCAAGTACAAGCCATGGCTGCTGATCGGCATACTCAGCACCTCCATAGTCGTGTATCTGGCTTTCAACGTCAGGCTCGAGGGCTGGGCATTCATATGGTTCTTCGGCATCATATACTTCGCTTACAGCATCTCATATACGATGCACGACATATCATACTGGGGCATGATCCCCTCCCTCAGCAAGGAGGGAAGCGTCAGGGACAAGCTCACCGCGATGACAAACCTCGTAGCGGGCATCGGCGGCGGCCTCGCAGGCCTTTTCATCCCTATGTTCACTACCGGAGACAAGACCATCGGAGGCAATGCGCAGACGGCTTACGGAACGGTAGCGCTCATATTCTGCATACTTGCGCCGCTCTTCCTCTTCTTCACCATATTCGGGGTAAAGGAGGACCGTTCGTACATGGACACCACTCCTCCTCCGGTAAGCATAAAAAAGATCGTCTCGACCATCGCGAACAACGATCAGCTGTCGTGGATGTGCCTTATATTCCTCTTCCATCAGATCGGCGCCGACCTGATCATCGGAGGCATAGGATCGACATACATCTACTTCACGTACGGATATAAAGGCGGGCTCTACTCGCTCTTCTCGACCATAGGCCTGTCGGCTTCGGGCATACTGCTCATAGCATATCCGTGGCTGTCGTCAAAGTGGAAGCGCAAGACTCTCATGAAGGGCTTCGGCGTCGTTCTCATCGCGGGATTCGCACTGATGCTCTGCGCAGGCCTGTTCATGCCTGCAACGATGACTTCGTTCTGGATCACGACCCTCGGATACATGCTGGCTCAGCTCGGCATGAACTGCTACTACGTGATCATGATGCTGTCTGTCATCAACACGGTCGAATACAACGAGTACAAGAACGGCACGAGAGACGAAGCCATAGTGGCATCGATCAGACCTTTCTTCACTAAGTTCGGGAGCGCCCTGTGCGTCCTTCTGACATCGGTATCCTATCTGCTTCTGGGAGTCACCGACTATACGAACGAGATAAGCTCTTTCGAGCAGGCGGCCAACATGGGCACGATCACCGAGGCACAGAAGCTCGCTTCCATCGATTCTGTCATCGCTTCGGTCACGAGCCTGCAGAGCCACGGCCTGCTGATGGTGATGTGCTTCGTGCCTCTCATCATGATGCTTGCGACCTACTTTCTGTACAAAAAACATTACATACTCGATGAGGATGAATACGACCGCATCGTTGCCGAACTCGCAGCAAGAAAATAGCAGTGAGACCGCTGATGAGCACTTTAAGAGGCCAGGGGCATCCCCTGGCCTTTTAACAAGCCTCAGGCTCGCTGCCTGTCTACGCGTCCGGCTGGTCGCTGAATAATCCAATGCTTCTTTTGAGCAGCGCCGTCGCCAGCAGTTCGCCGAGAATGAAGCATCCTCCGACCTCTCCGATGAATATCTGCAGCGCCAGCAGAGGTATCACCGTATCCGTAAAGCCGTATCCGTAATACAGAACGAACGGGATTATCACCGTGTTGGATATTATCGCCGGGACGGGCACAAGCCATCTGTTGCGTCTGAGCATCAGACCTCCCCATGCTCCGATAAGCGTGGCGAGGCTTCCGAATATGACGTCCACGACTATGCCTCCGCCCAGCAGATTCGCGATCAGGCAGCCTATAAACAGTCCCGGCACTGCCGCCGGCGTAAAGAGAGGCATTATGCACAGGGCCTCTGCTATCCTCAGCTGCACGGGGCCGAAGGATATCGGCGCGAACACCATCGTTAGCACAACATAGGCAGCTGCGATCACAGCTCCCTGGGCGATCCACCGGACCTTTGGATCCTGGTTTTTCATGATATTCTTTTCTCCTTTGGTTTTAGTATTTTACGAGCAGGATATCGGACCCGAACTGCTCGTCCGGTCATTTTTCGCAGACCGGCAAGCGCTATTGTACCACAGTTTGCTTTATTGTCAAAAAGTATTTCACTGCTGCGTCAAGATACAGTTCTTCTGCGCGGCGCATCGCTTCCTCTGTGCTCATGCCTTCAGGCGCCGTCTCTATTATCCTGCTTATGCCGCAGCCGTAAAGTCCTTCCCAGCCGTCGCCGAGACGTCCGACGATCGCAGTTACCGGCACTCCGGCCTTTTTCGCTCTCAGCGCGACCCCCTGCATCAGTTTTCCCTCAAGGCTCTGGGAATCAGCCATCCCCTCGCCCGTGATGACAAGATCGGCGTCCTTTATTATTCCGTCGAAATCCACAAGATCGAGCACCGTCTCGACGCCGGGCCTGAGTTCCGCTCCGAGCAGCGCGCGGAGCGCTGCCCCGAGACCTCCCGCAGCGCCTGATCCGGGCACGCGATCGCAGTCGATGCCGGAAGTCTTTTCAAGAACGTCCCTGTAAGAGACCATGCCCCTTTCAAGGATATCAAGAGTCTCCCTGTCCGCCCCTTTCTGAGGCCCGTATACGAAAGTCGCTCCGTCAGGCCCTGTCAGAGGATTTCTCACATCGCACATGACCGTGAAGCGGCATTCGTTCAGACGCAGGTCCGCTTCAGAAGAATCGATCGAAGCGACGCTCCCGAGGCTGCAGCCCGCTCCCGGCAGCTTATGCCCCTTTTCGTCCCTGAAAACATAACCGAGGGCGCTCATGCAGCCCATTCCCCCGTCGTTTGTAGCAGAGCCTCCTATGGCTATGGTGATATCCCGCGCGCCCCTGTCCATCGCGTCTTTTATCAGCTCTCCGGTCCCGTACGAAGAAGTGATCATCGGATCCCTTTTTTCTTCAGGCACCAGAACGAGGCCCGACGCGGCGGCCATCTCGATCATCGCCCTGCCTCCCGGCAGCATGCCGTATGCGGCGTCCACGGCATTCATCAGCGGATCGCGGACCTTCGCCGTCACCATCATGCCCCCCGCCGCAGCAGTCACGGCAAACGCCGTGCCTTCGCCTCCGTCGGCGACAGGTATCCCTGTCACGACGGCGCCGGGGAGAACTTCTTTCGCCGCCCTTTCGATCAGCTCAGCGGCCTTCATGCTCGAAAGGCTTCCCTTGAACGAATCGCTTGCGCAGACTATCTTCATTTATTCACCACGTTTACCGGCTTTCCATCCGCCCATGCGCGGATATTGTCTGCCGTGATGTCCATTATCCTCTGACGCGCTTCCTTCGCCGCCCAGGATATGTGCGGAGTGATTATCATGTTCTTTGCGCCGAGGAGCGGATTGTCGGCGCTGACAGGCTCCGTTGATACCACATCCACTGCAGCGGCATATATCTTTCCGCTTTCAAGAGCGTCCGCAAGATCCTGCTCGTCAACGAGGGGACCTCTGCTGTTGTTTATGAGTATCACGCCGTCCTTCATCTTTGCGATATTCTCTCTGCGTATGATCCTCTCGGTCTCCGGGAAGAGCGGGCAATGCAGAAAAATAACATCCGAACGCGCGAAAAGATCGTCGATCTCCGTGTATTCCGCGACCTTCTCTCCGGACTCTGTCCTGTGCGAGTCATACGCTATGACCTTCATCTCAAGAGCGTTCAGTATCCTGGCGGTCGCCTGACCGATGCGCCCCAGACCGATTATGCCGGCCGTTTTGCCGGCGAGCTCAATCATCGGATAGTCCCAGAAGCACCAGTCGATGTTGTTCTGCCATTTTCCGGCCTTGACCTCCCTGTCATGATGGCCGAAGTGAGAACATATCTCCAGCAGCAGACCCACCGCATACTGGCTCACTATGTGCGTCCCGTACGTAGGTACGTTGATCACGTCTATGCCCCTGCTCCTTGCATATTCGACATCGACGATATTGTATCCCGTCGCGAGAATGAATACGGCCTTAAGATCCGGACATTTGTCCATCGTCGCTGCGCTTACCGGCGTCTTGTTCACGATCGCAATGTCGGCATCGCCTATTCTCTCAGCGATAAGGTCCGACTCGGCGTACGAGGTCCTGTCATATACCGTGACGTCACCGAGTTCCTCTATCTGTTCCCAGCTGAGATCTCCCGGATTCTCGGTATATCCGTCCAGGATGACTATCTTGTGCTTTTCCATTGATGGCTCTCCTTGTTCAAAAGGCGGCAGAGCATCACCCTGCCGCCATTCGCTGTAATGAACGATGTTCTTATTCTCCGTCGATATCTTCTCCGAGGTCTCTGAGGATCTCTCTTGCCTTCGTGCAGGCCGGGCAGTCGCAGTATGTCTTGCCCTCCGCCTTGAGAGCCTCGGCGTGAGCTTTGATCTGCTCGGCGGCCTCCTCTCCGATGTCCTCTCTGACCTTAGGATCGCTGAAGTGCTCGATGGTCTCGCTGACAGTCGCGATGCCTTCCTTGAGCTTCGCAACGAATTCGCTCTCTGTGACCTTGTCGATCGTCGGAGACGCCTTGCCTTTGAGTTCATCGATCTTCGGAGCCGCCTTGTCCTTCAGTTCTTCGAGCTTCGGTCCTGCTTTTTCCTTCAGATCATCGATCGCCGGACCTGCCTTGTCGGCGAATTTTTCGGCGCCTTCCGTGAACTTCTCGCCTGCCTCGTTCATCTTTTCGCTGAACTTCATGGAAGCATCAGAGAACGATTCGGCGGCATCGCCGAGTTTATCCCATGCCTTGCCGGCTTTTTCCTTCACATCATACTTCGCGTCTGCCTCTGCGAGCCACTTCTCGGCCGCATCTCTGAGCGGCGCATATACATGACCGTCAAGCATCTCTTTTACTTTATCCACTGTTTTCTTATCTGCCATGTCTGTCCCTCCTGATCCTGATTGAAAAATATATCCACATTCAGTTTTGCGTTGAAACGGATCGCATATAGTATATCACAGGTCCCGGACTGCTGTCCGCAGTTTCTCAAGCCGTATCAGAATATCAGCGTCTTGTCGCCAGACGGAGCCGTTTCCACCCTGTGCTCCGCGCCCTTTCTGTCGGTCAGAACGTCCGCGGCTACCGGGTGTTCAGTCACCATGAGCGGGATTCCTCTCTCATCGGAGATGCCGGTCTCGTGAGAAGGCATGAAGATCTCCGCCCCGAGCTCTTCATACGCCAGCTCAGCCTGCCTGTTGTAAACGTTCAGACCGTAGTCGCCGTACACCTTCACGCCCGCGTCCCTGAACCTTTCGATCCAGCCGAGGTTTCCGATCAGTATACCTCTGTCCCTGCACGCGTCCGCGATCTCATCGAATCTGCTTTCGATGAAAGCGTCGAGATTCCCTCTGGAAACATTCAGTATGTACGGCAGCGCTGTCTCCGGCATGACCCTGCCCTCATCGCATGCCCTCATGAAATCCTCCAGAGGCACCGGACGGATGCCGCTTTTTTTCATCCTGTCCCTGTATGCATCTATATCCAGCACGGACGTCCCGAGCTTTTCGGCCTCCTTTATCTCTTCCGTCCTCTCTTTTGTGAGTTTCGGGCTTCTGCCGGAAACGGCCGCCTTCAGCCGTTTATCCAGAAGCTCGTCTGATGCTTTTCTCCTCATCCTGTTGACGACGGACAGCGGCATCATTATGCCTTCATCCATCTGTATGTCGATGCCCGTAAGACCCGGATCATATGCCGTGTCTCCGAGCCTTCTGAGGCTGCTTTCTACCTTCGCGGCGTCTGTAGGGGCCCTCTCGGCAAGCTCTGTCCGGTGATCGGCGACTGTCTCGACGCTGATGTCCGCCCTGACATCAGTCATGACCAGTACCGGGAACTGACCCTCCCTTGCCGTGAACTGCATGGTGACGGGGATCTTTCTTTCGGGAGCGTCAAGCGCTCTGTCCATGAGCTTCCTGTCGGTCACTTTGAACGCCAGGTCTCCCGTCATGACTCCTCTTTCAAAGTCCCCCGCGAGGATATATCCGTCACCGAGATCCTTTATATATGTGCATACATTGCCTACAGGAGAATTTACAAGATAATCCCTGTCCTCGCTCCTGAACTCTATGCCGTCGCTTTTTTCGATCCCTATCCCCGGCGCTCCGGCGGATCTGTCGAGCCGGATGCATACGAGCTCCCTGCCGCGCCTGAGAGCTCCCCTGGCAGCAGACTTCTCGTCTTTTTCGCTCACTTTGTTCTCGCTGTCTATGACGGCTGTAACGCGTCCGAGGCAGAGGCCCTGGTTCTTCGGGCTTGCTCCTGACAGGAGATCTTCTCCCGGGTTCCCGTCGATATATCCCTCGGTGAAGTCTCCGCGGTTGAATATCTGTCTGAGTTCGAGCAGGTCCTCTTCGTCGACCGAGTACATGTCTTTTGCCGCTTTTTCTCCGTGCTCCCTGACCAGTCTGTCATAAAGGTCTATGTACTTGCGGTATGTCCTCGTGACTATGGCGACATATTCGGGGCTTTTCATCCTTCCTTCTATCTTGAAGGAGGCCGCTCCGCTCGTCACCAGGTCGGGTATGCGGCCGATGAGGCAGAGATCTTTCGGACTGAGAGCGTAGTACGTATTGCCGTTTTCGTCCGTGTATGCATGTCTGCAAGGCTGGGCGCAGGTGCCGCGGTTTCCGGTCCTGCCGCTTCCGCCTCCCGTGACTCTGCTCATCTGGCACTGCCCCGAATAACACATGCACAGCGCTCCGTGGACGAAGACCTCAACGTCCATCGGTCTTTCAAGGGACCTGCAGTAAACCGCAAGCTTTGTGATCTCGTCAAGACTCAGCTCCCTTGCAGGCACCACCCTGCTGAATCCCAGCTTCGAAGCGGTCCCGGCAGCCTCTGTATTGTACAGAGTGCCCTGGGTGGACAGATGCAGCGGAAGGTCCGGGAGGTATTTTTTAAGAAGCCTCGCAAGACCGAGGTCCTGGATTATGACTCCGTCCACTCCCGTGCCGTATATGTAATTGCAGTATTCGAAAGCCCTGGCAAGTTCGCTGTCGTTCACCAGAGTATTGATGGTCATATACACCTTCACGCCGTGAGCGTGAGCATAATTCACTGCATCGGGCAGTTCCTCATCGCTGAAGTTGTCTGCGAATATCCTTGCATTGAAGGCCATGCCGCCCATGTACACGGCATCCGCGCCGTTATTGACCGCCGCGATCAGGTGCGGCTTTCCTCCCACCGGAGCCAGCAGTTCGGGTTTGTTCATATCAGTGTCCTCCGCTACTGCAGATTGTAACACAAATCGCATTATCAGGCCTCATTGTTATCCTTATACGTGTTATTGTGAACCAAAATAATATCCGGGTTGATAATATGCTCTTTCCGCGTTAAACTATAGGCAGGACAGCAACCGCTTTACGCGGTTTTTTAAAGAGAAAGAAGGATATCATGAGTACTAAGGATACGGTCCTTGAACTGTTCGAAAAGAACAGAGGATTTTTTGTCTCAGGCGAAAGGATAGCTTCCGAGCTGGGAATATCCAGAACGGCTGTATGGAAGGCAGTCAAGAAGCTCCAGTGCGAGGGGTACGAGATAGAAGCGATAACGAACAGAGGCTACTGCCTCGCAAAAAGCTCTGACATCCTGTCCGTGCAGGGCATACGGAATTACCTTGACGAAAATGCCGCTTCGCTTCGGCCCGAGGTCTTTGTAACAGTGGACTCCACCAACAACGTGTGCATGAAAAAGGCCGGACAGGGCGAAGATGAAGGATATGCGGCGATCGCCGGAGCTCAGACAAAGGGCCGCGGACGAAGAGGAAGAGGTTTCTTCTCCCCTGCCGATACCGGCATCTACATGAGCATACTTCTGAGACCCGATGCGTATCCCGGCACGCAGGTGCTGAGACTGACCACGATGGCCGCCGTAGCCGTGTGCGAAGCGACGGAGAAGCTCTCGGGCAAGACGGCAGGCATCAAATGGGTCAACGATGTGTACATCGGCGGCAAAAAGGTATGCGGTATCCTGAGCGAAGCGTCCTACGCGCTCGAAGACGGAAGGCTCGACTGCGTAGTGGTGGGGATAGGCATCAACGCTTATAAGCCTAAGGGCGGCTTCCCCCGCGAGATCTCAGCCAGGGCCGGCTGCGTGTTCGACCATCAGTCGGCCGGCAAGCGGAATCAGCTTGCGGCCGAGGTCCTTAACCGCTTCATGGCCTATTACAGAAGCGGCTCTACAGACGATCATTTCGAGGCATACAGGCAGCGCTCGCTCGTGCTCGGAAAGGATATCGAGATATCCAAAAACGATGTCGTCAGAAAAGCACGCGCGACCGGTCTCGATGAAGACTGCGGCCTGATCGTAAGATATGAGGACGGAAGCGAAGCTGTCCTCAAGTCCGGCGAGGTCAGCATCGTCGGGATAGAAAACTGAACCTGAAAGCGCATAACGAAAGAGGCTGCCGGCGGCAGCCTCTTTTGATCTTTACAGATCACGGCGGATCCCGTCAGATGCGTTCTACGACGACCTTCCTTGAGCCTATGCCGTCCGACAGTATTCCCCTGAAGATGACTTCGGCCCTTTTGTCCGCCTCTTCGAGCAGACCTTTTTCCGAGGCATGCTCTTCGGCGTCTTTCTCAGCTTCGATAAGCGCCTGCTTAGTCGCCTCCTTGCGGTCTGTTTTGAACAGCGAGTATTTATTGTCGTAAAACTCCAGCGATTCCGGATCTATGCTTATATTCAGTATCTGCGCCTTTGGGACTTTGACGACGACCTCTTCATCGGTGACGTCTATGTCCACCTTTTCAAGGTCGAAGCCCGCGCTGATAACGGCATCGTACTTCATCGCGAATCCGTTTTTGTCGATCAGCGGAACGCTGCCCTCCTTGAAGCGCACGATCCCCGTGTAATATGTCCTGGCCGTCGTGAGATCCGAGGCCTCCACTATCCTCTCCTTAAGACGCTCAGCGTCTATCTGAGGCTGTTTCTTCTGCTGCATGTAATACCATCCGCCGCCGGCAGCGATCACCAGCAGCAGCAAAACTATTATTGCCGCCATCGCTTTTTTCATGCGCGTTCCGCCTTTCTGCGGGCTGTCATGCCCTGTTTTCCTGTCTGTATGTCAGTTTCTCACCGTCAGTATCGCATATAAGGGTCTGTCCGTCCAGTATATTCCCTCTGATTATGCCTTCGGCGACTTCTGTCTCGACATTCTTCTGCAGATATCTCTTTATAGGTCTCGCGCCGTAGTGCGGATCATACGCTTCATCGGCGATGAAATCCATCGCGGCGTCCGTGATCTCAAGATCGATGTCCCTGTCTTTGAGTCTCTCGCGGATGTCCCTGATCTGGAGCTCGATTATGCCCTTGACCTGATCCTTGGTGAGAGCGCTGAACAGTATGATGTCATCGATGCGGTTCAGGAATTCCGGCCTGAAGTTCTGGCGGAGCTGAGCTGTTACTCTCTCCTTTACCTCTTCATCGATCGTCCCGTCTTCTTTCATGTTGTCGATCAGTTCCATGCTCCCTATATTGGAGGTCATGATGACAATGGTGTTCTTGAAGTCCACGGTCCTGCCCTGGTTGTCGGTCAGACGGCCGTCATCCAGAAGCTGGAGGAGTATGTTGAACACATCCGGATGGGCCTTTTCGATCTCGTCGAACAGTATGACGCTGTAAGGCTTTCTTCTGACAGCCTCCGTCAGCTGTCCGCCTTCGTCGTAGCCCACATATCCCGGAGGCGCTCCTACCAGCCTCGAGACCGAGTGTTTCTCCATGTATTCGGACATGTCGATCCTTATCATGTTGCGTTCGGTATCGAAGAGCGATTCCGAAAGAGCTTTTGCAAGCTCGGTCTTGCCTACTCCCGTAGGTCCGAGGAATATGAACGATCCTATCGGTCTGTTCTCATCCTTGAGGCCCGCCCTTGCGCGCAGTATCGCCTCTGAGACGGCCTTGACGCCCTCCTCCTGACCGATCACCCTCTCGTGGAGTATATCCGGCAGCCTGAGCAGTTTATCGCGCTCTGTCTCCACCAGCTTGCTGACGGGTATCCCCGTCCAGCTGGAGACTATTTCGGCGATCTCCTCTTCTGTCACGTTCTCCTGCAGAAGGCTCTTCTCGTCCTTTTTCTCTGCTTCGGCCTGTTTTTCAGCCAGCTTCTTTTCAAGATCAGGCAGGACCCCGAATTTGAGCTGCGATCCCTTCTCGTATTCTGCGAACCTCTCGGCGTCTTCGATCTCGCGCTTCACATCGTCGATCTGCTTTTTGAGCTCGTTGACCTCGATAATGAGGTTCTTCTCGTTTTCCCACTGGGCGGTCATCGTATCACCCTGATTCTTGAGTTCGGCAAGCTCTTTTTCGAGGACCTCAAGCCTCGCTTTCGAACCCTTGTCATCCTCTTTGCCGAGAGCCTGTTTTTCCATCTCGAGCTGGGTCACCTTTCTTGTGATCTCATCAAGCTCAGCAGGCTTGCTGTCCATCTCGGTACGGATGCGGGCCGCAGCCTCGTCCATGAGGTCGATGGCCTTGTCAGGCAGATACCTGTCGCTTATGTATTTGTCCGAAAGGACCGCGCAGGCTATGACAGCGCCGTCGGAGATGTTTACGTGATGATGCGTCTCGTACTTCTCCTTGATGCCTCTCAGAATGGATATGGTGTCTTCGACCGTCGGCTGATCCACCATCACCTTCTGGAACCTTCTTTCGAGGGCGGCATCCTTCTCGAAGTACTTTCTGAACTCATCGAGCGTCGTCGCTCCTATGCAGTGAAGCTCTCCCCTTGCCAGCATAGGCTTGAGAAGATTGCCCGCGTCCATGGAGCCCTCCGTCTTGCCGGCGCCGACGATGTTGTGGATCTCATCGATGAAAAGGATTATCCTTCCGTCGGATTTCTCGACCTCGTTCAGCACGGCCTTGAGTCTCTCCTCGAACTCGCCCCTGTACTTGGCGCCCGCTATGAGAGAGCCCATGTCAAGAGCGTATATGGTCTTGTCCTTGAGGCCTTCGGGAACATCCTGGTCCTTTATCCTCAGGGCAAGCCCCTCCACGACCGCGGTCTTTCCGACGCCCGGCTCGCCTATGAGCACAGGGTTGTTCTTCGTGCGGCGCGAAAGTATCTGTATGGTGCGGCGTATCTCGGCATCTCTTCCGATGACTGGATCGAGCTTTCCGGACCTGGCCATCTCGACAAGGTCCCTGCCGTATTTGGCAAGAGCGTCGTAATTGCCTTCCGGGTCCTGGCTCGTTATCCTCTGATTGCCCCTGACTTTGTTGAGGGCTTCGAGGAATCCGTCCTTCGTGATGCCGTATCTAATGAACACTCTTTCGCTCGGCGTGCCTTTTTCGGCAAGAAGAGCCAGATAGATGTGCTCGACGCTCACGTACTCGTCCCTGAACTGCTGCTCTGCGATCGATTCGGCGTTCATGAGAAGCTTTGAGAATCTCGGCGTCAGGCCCGGCTGCGAATTGCTTCCGGATACCTTCGGCAGCCTGTCAACTTCGGCCTGCACGTCGCGTATGACCGCTATGATGTTGACGCCCATGGACTGGAGCAGCTTCGGGATAAGTCCGTCCTCCTGCTTCAGAAGAGCGAGATGGATATGCTCGCCGTCTATATTGGGATTCCCCCCGGCGAGAGCGATGTTCTGGCTGTCCATGACAGCCTGCTGAGCATTGTTTGTATATTTCTCGATATTCATGTGGTATTCACCCCCTTTTATCGGACAGTTTTTGTCCGTGAGTATTTTTTACAAATCTATGATACCCCAATTTGCAAGGCTTGTAAAGACTTTTTTAGCACTCTCTTTAAAAGAGTGCTAACAATTTTGTTTTGCGGGATCCGGACGTGCGA
>CADBFL010000036.1 GCA_902793875.1 uncultured Eubacteriales bacterium
CATACACAATCTGCTGCAGAAAACAGGCTGCAAAAACAGGAACGAGCTTATCTCATATTACAGATCATGAATGACGTTGTTCATCCACTTGCCGGAGAGGTAGCGCAGGGAGAGTATGATGAATTTGACCAGGCACTCGATGCGCGTCAGAAGGAGGGCGATGTGTATCGGAAGGTGCCACACCAGCGCCGAGATGAATGCGAGAGGAACGGCGATCAGCCATATCGAGCCGCATTCGGTGAACATCGCGAAGCGCGTGTCCCCTCCCGCTCTCAGTATGCCGGTTATCATCATGCCGTTGTATATATCCATCGGCATGGTGAAGCCGAACACCAGGAGGATATAGAACATGTAGGTCCTGCCCTCGTCCGAGAGATTGAAGATGCCGGACATCGGCCGCGCGAAGGTCACGCACAGCACGCCGAAAGAGATGCTGACCGCGAGGCATACCTTTATCAGATGCGCGGACAGACGCTTTGAATAAGGAAGATCCCCTTCGCCGAGCTTCTCGCCCACCATTATCAGAGAGGCATCCCCCACGCTGAACGATGCGAAATTGAATATGTTGAATATCGCGTTCGCAGCCTGGTACGCCGCGTACGGGACAGTGCCGATGCGGTTGAAGGCCGCCACGTACATGGACTGGCCGAGGCTCCACACGAACTCGTTTATCGTTGTCGGCGTCGCGTTTTTGACCACCCTTCTTATCAGCTCCGGATCCCAGCCGAAATAACTCGAAAAGCTCCCGCGGAATGTATTTGTTTTTCGCGTGGAGAAGAAAAGATTGAGCAGGAACTCGAGAACTCTCGCGGAGACCGTACCTATCGCCGCTCCCGCGACTCCCATCCTCGGGAATCCGAACTTTCCGAAAATCAGGATGTAGTTGATTAACGTATTGCTCGAGAACACGACCATGCTGATGATCATCGGCAGTTTGACCTGCTGGGTCGACTTGAACGCCATCTCCATCGGGACGGCGAACGCGAGCAGGAGGAACGACCAGCTGTTGATCTTCACGTATCTCGCCGCGAGGACCTGCACCATCGGATCCCTGGCATATATGGAAATGATGCCGGAGGTGCAGAAGTTCGCGAGCAGGAAGAACACGACGCCGAGAGCCGCCATCACGCTTATCGCGAATCCGATGACCTTGCGGATGTTGGCCATGTCCCTCGTGCCGTAGAACTGCGCCATGAAGGTAGCGGTCCCGCTCACGAAGCCGAACAGTATCATAAAGTGCACCATGAAGATCTGGGTCGCAACCCCTACCGCAGCGAGCTGAGTCTCTCCGAGCATGCCCACCATGAGATTGTCCACCATCGTGAGAGTCGCGGTCACCACGCCCTGAACGGCGATCGGCGAAGCGATCCGCGCTATCTTTCGGTTGACCTCCCTGGTATCGAATCCATTTGTCTGCATCTTTACATCGTTACCCATTTCCGTATCAGTATATTGCACCGCCCGCCTAAATAACAAGAAGAATCGATCTTGTATTTTTGTGATCCGGCAGAAAGGGCCGTAACGGGCTTTTCGGTGAACGAATGCCGGATCCGGGGCGAAAATTTTCGATTTAAGGGGATTTTTTGAAAATACAAGATATTGTGGAATAACTTGCAAAAAAATCGCTTATATGGTAAAATTCGGGCGTAAAACTAATGGGATGCAATGCCCGTTTTTTAGTGCGAGTCAGCAGTTCCAAGGCATACAGCGATCCCGGACGCAGATTGTACTTTCGCATTCGAAAACGGACTCAGACAATATCACCTGAAAAGAGAGAAAAGGAACGAACGAATGGCAGAGAAACAGGAATACGGCGCGAGTCAGATAGAGGTTCTCGAAGGTCTCAAACCGGTAAGATTAAGGCCGGGCATGTACATCGGAAGCACGGGCCCTGCGGGACTCCATCATCTCGTATACGAGATCGTGGACAACTCCGTCGACGAGGCGCTCGCCGGCTACTGCAAAAGCATCACGGTGACCATCGAACCTGACAACTCGATCACGGTATCGGACGACGGCAGAGGCATGCCGGTCGACATCCATCCGAAGATGGGGATCCCGGCGGTCGAGGTCATCCACACCCAGCTCCACGCCGGAGGAAAGTTCGGCGGCGGAGGATACAAGGTCTCGGGCGGACTCCACGGAGTCGGCGCCTCGGTAGTCAATGCGCTCTCGACGCACATGGTCGTCCAGGTCAGGCGCGACCACAAGATATACGAGCAGGAGTACTTCAAGGGCGAGCGCTCGACAGAGCTCAAGGTCATCGGCGAGTACAAGACCGGCAAGACCGGCTCTCACACGCAGTTCTGGCCCGATCCTGAGATCTTCGACGAGACAGTGTACGACTACGGCACTCTCCAGAGAAGGCTCCGCGAGATGGCCTTCCTGAACAAGGGCCTCACGATAGACCTCGTCGACAAGAGGACGAGCCCTCACACGAAGGACCACTTCTGCTTCGAGGGCGGCATCAAGGAGTTCGTAGCCTACCTCAACAACAACAAGGACGTGATAAACCCTACCATCTTCTATTACGAAGCAGAGAAGAAGGGCTATTCCGTCGAGGTGGCGCTTCAGTACACGGACCGCTACAGCGAGAACATCCTCTCGTTCGCAAACAACATCCACACCAACGAGGGCGGATTCCACGAAGTGGGATTCAAATCCTCGCTGACGAGGACCATAAACGACTACGCGAAGCGCAACAAGTTCATCAAGGAGAACGAGGACGCTCTGCAGGGAGACGACGTGCGCGAAGGTCTGACCGCCATCGTGTCGGTCAAGCTCACAAACCCTCAGTTCGAGGGACAGACGAAGGCCAAGCTCGGAAACGCCGAGGTAAAGGGCTTCGTAGAGACCAATACTGCCGAGCAGCTCACCTACTTCCTCGAAGAGAACCCGAAGCAGGCAAAGGTCATAATAGACAAGTGCCTCAAGGCCCAGCGCGCCAGAGAAGCCGCGAGAAAGGCCAGAGAGATCACCAGAAAGACATCGGTGCTCGAGACGACTTCCCTTCCGGGCAAGCTCGCCGACTGCTCCGAAAAGGACCCTGCCCTGTCCGAGATCTTCCTCGTAGAGGGTGACTCCGCGGGCGGATCGGCCAAGCAGGGCCGCGACAGAAAGCGCCAGGCGGTGCTCCCGCTCAGGGGCAAGATCCTGAACGTCGAAAAGGCAAGGCTCGACAGAGTGCTCAGCTCCGAAGAGATCAAGAACATGATCACGGCCTTCGGCTGCAATATCGGGCAGGAGTTCGATCTCGACAAGCTGCGCTACCACAAGATCATCATCATGACGGATGCGGACGTCGACGGAGCCCACATCAGGACGCTCCTTCTGACATTCTTCTTCAGATACATGACGCCGCTCATCGAGCAGGGCTATGTCTACGCCGCCCAGCCTCCTCTCTTCAGAGTCAAGCAGGGCAAGCAGATATGGTACACCTACTCCGATGCCGAGCAGGACAAGCTGCTCGCCGAGCTAAAGGGCAAGGGCAGCAACAACAAGATCGAGATCCAGCGCTACAAGGGCCTCGGAGAGATGGACTTCAACCAGCTCTGGGAGACGACGATGGACTACGACCACCGCACCCTGATCAGGATCACGATGGACGACGCGCAGGCGGCGGACGAGATATTCACGACCCTCATGGGAGACAAGGTCCCGCCTCGCAAAGCCTTCATCGAAGAGAACGCGCGCTACGTGCAGAACCTGGATATCTAACGGTCCGCCGGAAAAGGAATGATATAGAAAATGGCAAATTTACTGGACAACAGCAACATAATCGAGCACGAGATATACGACGAGATGAAAAACTCGTACATCGACTACGCGATGAGCGTTATCGTGGGACGTGCTCTTCCGGACGTGCGCGACGGATTAAAGCCGGTACACAGGCGTATCCTGTATGGCATGCATTCGCTCGGCATCACGCCGGACAAACCTCATAAGAAATCCGCGCGTATCGTCGGAGAGGTCATGGGTAAATACCACCCGCACGGCGACTCCTCGATCTACGACGCGATGGTCAAGATGGCGCAGGATTTCTCGACCCGCTACCCTCTCGTCGACGGGCACGGAAACTTCGGTTCGGTCGACGGCGACGGCGCCGCGGCATCGAGATACACAGAGGCAAGGATGTCTCCGTTCTCGCTGCAGATGGTCAGGGACATCGAGAAGGATACGGTCGATTTCATCGACAACTATGACGGCGAAGAGCAGGAGCCGGCAGTGCTCCCTTCGCGCGTGCCTAACCTTCTGATCAACGGATCAAACGGTATCGCGGTCGGAATGGCGACGTCGATCCCGCCTCACAACCTCGGCGAGACGATAGACGCCTGCGTAAAGATGATCGATGAGCCCGACTGCTCAGTCGAGGACCTCGCGCGCATCATCAAGGGGCCTGACTTCCCTACCGGCGCCATGATACTCGGAAAGAGCGCGGCCAGAGAGGCCTACATGACGGGTCAGGGCAAGGTCAACGTCAGATCCGTATGCGAGATCGAAGAGGACAAGCGCGGACGCATGAGGATCATCGTCAGCGAGATCCCGTTCCAGGTCAACAAGGCCAGGCTCATCGAATCGATGGCCGACCTCGTCAGGGACAAGAAGATCGAGGGAGTGTCGGCTATCAGGGACGAGTCGAACCGCGAGGGAACGCGCATCGTCATCGAGCTCAAGAAAGACACGAACCCTAACGTGATCCTCAACAGGCTCTACAAGCACACCTCGCTGCAGACCTCGTTCAGCATGATCATGCTGGCGCTGGTGGACGGCGAGCCGAAGATACTGAACCTCAGACAGATCATCGAGGAGTATCTGAAGCATCAGAAGATCGTGGTCACAAGGCGCACGAGATTCGACCTCGCAAAGGCCGAGGCAAGAGCCCACATACTGGAAGGACTCATCATAGCGCTCGATAACATCGACGAGGTCATTCAGACCATCCGCTCGTCCTACAACGACGCGAGAGAAAAGCTGATGGTACGCTTCGGGCTTTCCGAGATACAGGCGCAGGCCATACTCGACATGAGGCTCGCCAAGCTGCAGGGTCTCGAGCGTGAGAAGATCCAGGCCGAGTACGAAGAGCTGCAGAAGAAGATCGCTTACTACAAGAGCCTGCTCGCCGACGAGCACAAGCTCATGGGCGTCATCAAGGACGAGCTCCTCGAGATCAAGGAGAAGTGGGGCGATCCGCGCCGCACGAAGATCGTGGCCGACGAGGGAGACCTCGATGAAGAGGCTCTGATCGATGAAGAGGACGTCGCGATCACGCTGACGCACCTCGGATACGTCAAGAGAGTCCCGGCCGATACATACAAGGCGCAGCGCCGCGGCGGCAAGGGCATAGTCGGACTCACGACAAGAGAGAGCGACTTCGTGCGCGACCTCATAATAACGAGCACGCACGACTACCTGATGTTCTTCACCGACATGGGCCGCGTCTACAAGATCAAGGCCTACGAGATACCGGAGGCTTCAAGGACAGCAAAGGGCACGCCGGTGATCAACTTCCTCAACCTCAACAGCACCGAGCGCGTTACGGCCATGATCCCTGTCAGGGAGTTCAGGCCGGAGGAATGCCTCGTGATGGTGACCAAGCAGGGAACGATCAAGAAGACTCCGATGACGGAGTTCGACACGAACCGCAAGACGGGGCTCATCGCGATCACACTGAAGGAGGGCGACAAGCTGATCTCGGTGGCGCAGGCCAACGGAAACGAGAACATCCTCGTGGTCACGAAGCAGGGCAAGGCCATCGCATTCAGCGAAAAGGACGTCAGGCCGATGGGCCGCAACGCCGGCGGAGTCAGAGCCATACTGCTCGAGAAGGGCGATGAAGTCGTGTCCATGGAGCTCGACATCGACCAGAAGCGCAAGATGCTCGTCATAACCGAGAACGGCTTCGGCAAGAGGACGCCGCTCGCGGAGTACAGGCTGCAGGCGCGCGGAGGCAAGGGCGTCGCGACATACGACAAGACCAAGTTTGCCAAGACCGGACTGCTGGTCGGCGCGACCATAGTCAATGAAGAGGATGAGGTCATGGTGATCAATTCCAACGGAGTCATCATCAGGATCAGGGCCAGCGAGGTCAGCACCTCGGGCCGCACGACCCAGGGCGTCAAGGTGATGAAGGTCGACAAGGGCAACAGCATCGTGAGCTTCGCCAAGGTGATCGATGAGGACGCCGCCGAAAAGAAAGAGGAGGCTGTCGAAAACGCCAATCCCAACATCGGAGCCGACGGAAACGAGCAGATGACGCTCGTGTGATGACAATATACGAACAGGCATTTACACAGGATCCCGGACAGCGTCCGGGATTTTGTATTGTTAATCTTGTTTTGAACATGAGTTATTTGTAAGATGAAAACAGCAGCAGCGCCGGACCGGGACTGAGCTGTAACGGCAGCCCGGCATGGCGGCAATAGAGAGAAAGGAAAAAAATATGAAAAAACAATGGAAGAAAACAGCAGCTCTCGTGATGACGCTGATGCTGGGAGTTTCACTGCTGAGCGCCTGCGGCGGCAGCGGCGGCAGCGGCGGCAGCGGATCGGACGCAGAGGCGAACGCGGGAGTCAGAGGCGTCGTGATCACGGTCCCTGACGGCTGGACAGTGAACGGAGGAACCGGCGACGGCAATCTGACATTTGGCAGCGAGGATTCGGATTACACCCTGTCCATAAACGCCACAAACAGCGCAGATCTTGAGAACAATAAGAAGTACGACGATTCCGTCAAGACAACGGACGTTGAAGAGTACTATAAGCAGAACAGCGAGAAATACGACAAAAGCACAGATCCTGCCAAACCGGAACGCAGCGAGACCAAGGTCTGCGGAACCGACGGCTATTACTACAAAATGAAAAATGACAACTCATACATAGGCCTGGAAGTAACATGGCTCATGGATGACAATATCTACGATCTTTACCTCTCCAACTGGGACAACTACGACATGGAAAACAACGGCGAGTTAAAGAAAGACGCGAAGCCGCTGAGCGATGATGAGATCGCGATGTTCGAGTCCGTAGTCGCCAGCGCTAAGGCCGGTGACGGGGCTGCCCTGCAAAAAAAGCTGATGAAAGCGGATTCTGTAGGAAAATATTCATTTGAGACCCCGGAAGGCTATGAAACTGAGAGCTTCGGCGAGAACTATGTGAGCCTCAAAAAAGACGGCAGCGATGTCACGCTGCAGGTGAATATTACTACAGAGGAAGACCTGAAATATATAGAAGACGAAAACGGCAAGCATCCGGCGTCGCTCGAGGAAGAATGGAGCAACCGCAGCAACGGTCTTGGAGATGAAAACAAGACAGAGATCGCCGGCAGGGAGGCAGTATTGTACGAATTTCCTGATGAGAACGGCAAGATGTACAACGTAAGCGCGACATTCCTGTCGGACGACGGATTATACAACATCTCAATGGATACACAGGCATGGGATGAAAGCGGCAAGCTCAGGGAAGACGCGAAGGCACTGACAAAGGATGAAATAGAGACCTTCGAAAACTTCCTGAAGACCTTCAAGGCCAGATAAGGCAGAACATGATGAGATCATAAAAAGAGAATATATGCACGAAAGATCCCGGACACTCATCCGGGATCTTTCATGAGATGAAGAGATCAGTAGAAGTCTTTCCATTTATGTCGGCGCCGCCCGTGCATCTCACTGTAGCAGTTCTCGCAGATTCCGAAGGGATAATTCCACCGCAGCCTGTGTCCGCAGTACTTGCAGGCCTTGAACGGCAGCCTGGACTTCTTGAGAAGCTCAGCGATCACGCCGGACAGGTCCTTCTTGTACTCCAGGATGATCTCCGCCTCCTCTTCCGTCCCGAACTTCACAAGGAACGCATACGCAAGATCGTACTCTTTGTAAAGAGCCTCGGCTTCGTTCAGCGTCATCCCCGCTGCAGGCGGAGCGATGCGCATCCTGGTGAGGCTGATGGTCCCGTCATAGAGCACATGGGCTGAACAGCTTTCCCACAGCTGCCGGAGCTCCTGGTCGTCCTCGTCGAAAGGTATGGTTATGAGGCGGTATATCAGGCGCTTGTCATCGGTCCTCTCCTCGAGCCAGCGGCACAGCTCGTACTCGTGCTCGAGGCCGGTGAGGACATAGCCCGCGGGAGCCTCGATGTTCCTCCACTCGTTGAGTATCGTCGACAGCTTCCCGTCCACTCCGATGAGCGATTCCGGAAAACCCGCGTAGACCGTTTCGATCTGCGGGATCTCAAGATCGATGGCGGACTCCAGAAGGTCCCTGCCCTCAAGGGCGTTCCACAGCCCCCTGTCATATATGCCGCGTCTGCCTGCCCTGCCCGCGATCTGCTGTATCTCGGCAGGCTTCAGCAGTCTCGTGTCAGTGCCGTCGAACTTGCTGATCTCGAGGAATACGAGCCTTTCGATCGGGAGGTTCATGCCCATGCCGATGGCGTCCGTCGCCACGACGACATCCGTCTCGCCGTCCCTGAAGCGCCGCGCCTCCTCCTGCCGCACATCGTAAGGGAGATTCCCGTATATGACGCTGCAGCTTATGCCCATCGTCCTGAGCTCGCCCGCCACAGCGTGGACGTTCCGCCTCGAAAAAACGATGAGCGCGTCGTGCCTGCGCACGAACTCCTTCGAGAGCCTGAACTTCGACCTGTCGCAGATCAGCGGGGTCTGTCTCTCGTGATGGACTATCTCGCATGTATCCCCGCAGTCCGCAATAAGCGAAGTGATTATCTTTTCTGCGTACGGCGCGATGCAGACGTGGATCTCGTCCGCCTTCAGTCCGAGCAAAGCCGTCGTCCATGCCCATCCGCGGTCGCGGTCGGCCACCATCTGGGCCTCGTCGATCACGGCTATATCGTAGTCGGCGTATACATCCGCCATCTCGACCGTCGAGGCCTGCAAAGCCGCGCCCGGCACGAGCTGACGCTCCTCTCCGGTAAGAAGAGAGCACGGATATCCCTGCTCGTTCAGCTTCTGGTACTGCTCGTATGCGAGAAGACGAAGCGGTCCGAGATAGATCCCGCGCTCAGCCTCCTTCAGCCGTTCGACCGCGCTGTAGGTCTTGCCCGAGTTGGTCGGTCCGATGTGAAGGATGAAACGGCGCTCCATCCTGCGCGCCGCAGGGAAGAGGTCCGGCATGCGCTCGGGGACTCTGTCTATCAGCTCCTCGCGAAGAAGCCTCATGCTCTCAAAGGATTTCTTCAGATGGCGGTTGCGGCTCACAAGATCGAAAAGACGCCTGCCGCTGAAGTATCTCTTCATCTCAAGGAGGAGATCCATGCCTTCTGCGCGCAGCTCGTTCTCCCACACGTCGCGAAAATCCACGGCCCTGAGCTCTGCAAGCTCGCCGTGTCTTTCCATGATCGCGTCCGCAAGGAGCCTGCCGAAGGAAGTGCCGGGATATCCGGCGAGGTACAGGTAATCACGCTCGATCATGGAGGCAAGACTTTCTTCGAACAGTTCATAGTTGTCCGGAGCGACGGACGAGAACGCGCTGCCGGAGCGGCGCCGGCGGTCTCCCCTGCTTTCAGGCTCGGGCGCGGGGGCCCTCAGCCTGTCATTCAGCAGATGCCGCTTCATGCTTCCGGCGAACTCCGCCGCGACAGAAGCCCTGACCTCCGCGATGAGACCGTCAGGATCGTATGAGCTGAGAAATCTTATCTCCTTCTTTGCCGTGTATTTGCGGGCGGCCGCCGTGATCCTTTTTTCGCAGCTGTCAGCAACGGCGTCGTACGCCTCCTCGTCCTCGAGATATTTCTGCACAAGAAGGCTTCCGGGCTGCATGTTGAGCGTTACGCAGTCCTGATAGAGCGCATCGCCGGCAAGATGCTCCTTCAGCGCGGCCCTGTAGCGCTTGCTGTGCTGAAGATCCTCGATCTCCTGCTTTCGCGGCACGCCCTTCACGTGTACGTAAAGCCTGTCCGTGACCTGCCTGGCCGCTTTCTTTTTTATCTGCGCCGCGGTCTCCCGCGCAAGAAGCTTCAGTCCTTTTTCGTTCATGCCCTGATTGTACTATGATGAAGCCCCAAAAACAAAATGTATAAAAACCATATAATTATATGACGGAAGGGCATTGTCTGATATAATCACCGCATCAGCTACAACGGATATGGATCAGAAATGATCGGGAGAATATTTTATGGGAGGTAAGAGATGATGACGCAAAAACACTGCAGGGGGCAGTCAAAACACCTGCTAAGTCTGATAGCGGCGTTTATTGCGATGGCACTTGCTTTCGGTCCTTGGTGGGGACAGGTTGCCGAGCCGGTATACGCGGATACAGACTGGGGGAATGCCAAGATCTGCTTTGAAGAACACAGCGATTATGACTGGGCGTACTTCTATAACATTGAAAACGTCGATGACAATAAAACGCTGGAAGATTTAGATATCACAGTGCTTGACGGAAACGGAACTGTAATCGACCCAACCGAATACGACCTGTCGATCGAACATGTATACTACGATGAAGAGCAGGGAAGGGAGATCGGAGTTCCAGTTGATGAACCATATGGCATCAGGGAAGATTATCGCAATGATGGTTTCACGGAATACAGAGCCATAGCCACGCAGAAAGATGATCAGGAAAAATGGATCGAGGGAAGATTCTACATTATGGATAAGCATACCCTCAACTTTGTCTGCTCAGAGACCTCTTTCAACGGCTGGGCTTCAAAAGGAAAGTGGAGGATGCATGACAGATACTGGTATCTTCCGGCTGCGGATATGGCCTGCAGTGTCAGACATACCGGAGATGACAAGGATCTTATACAGGACACTGATTACAGAGTGACATATTACGAAAGATCCGCTGATGCAGATGATCCGAATGCGGATTTTGATGAAGTCCTGGACACAGATGACTCCAAAAAACTGGACGGAGCACCGACACAGCCAGGAGAATACTTCGCAGTGATCGAGGGGATAGCCCCGTACTACGGAGGAAACCGCGTACTGATCGATATAGAGGAGGCCCCGCCTATCATTATAGAAGATGGCGGAATAATCTGGTCTGATGATGACCTTTCACTTGATATCACGATGCCGCGTGGAGTGGAGGGAACTGCTGAGTTCTATGGAGGTATCAGAAACGAAAGCGCCGCAGGAGGATGGGATCTTTGTTTCACGGGAGATGAGTATTTCTCATATGATGATGCCAATGGAAAACTGACACTTCACGGAGACAAGATATATCAGATCCTGGATGAACACGGATACAATGATCAGGATCTGTGTCTGGAAGCAGTGTTAAAAGATACTAGCTCTGATCCGCATACAATTCTTGCTAAAGGTAATGCCAGCATAGAGGTGAGAGAGGCGATATACGAACGCAGATTTGAAGACAAGGATCTTCTCCCGGGCTGGGATGGAGAGATAGAAGGAGAGATAGACGCTCGTATCGAAAATTCGGAGTATCCACAAGGAAGAGATTTTCGGCTGAAGGTAAATGATGCCGTAATAACAGCTGGAGCAGATTTGATAGAATGGGAGCCAGGATCAGAAGGAGAAGATCGTTGGTGGTACTACAGAGCAAAACAGGAGGGAGATGTAACTATCCGCATCTCTTATACGGATTATGACGGAACACCAGAGACCCA
>CADBFL010000037.1 GCA_902793875.1 uncultured Eubacteriales bacterium
CCTGCGGCTCATGTGCACCTCCTCGCTAACTTTGTAATTTTAACACTTTTTCTTCGGATTTTGCAATTATCAGATTGGCCGCCACATCGCCCTCGACATTGATCGTGGTGAAAGCCATGTCGAGCAGCCTGTAGACCGCCGCTACGGGTCCGAGAAGGTCGACCGGCATTGCAAACATCGTGAGAAACGACGTCATGAGGACTATGCCCCCGCCGGGTATCCCCGGGGCCGCCATGTTTATCACAGTTGCAGCTGCCGCCATCGCGACTATCCTGCCGGGAGTGAGATCGAGTCCGTAAAAATCCGAGACGAACAGCGCCAGGCAGCAGAATGAGCATGCGCCTCCGCACATGTTTATCGTGCATCCGAGCGGCAGAGTGAAATTGCTTATCGATTCAGGCGCTCCCAGATCTTCGGTGCTTACCTTTATCGTAGTCGGAAGAGTCGCCGAGGAGCTCGTCGTCGCCATGGTCATGAGGGCGATCTTTCCGCATGCTCTCAGAAATTTCCGCGCGCCGGTCCCGGTGTATGCGACGACCGGTATCAGGAAGACGATGATGAAGACCGCTATGCATGCCAGCCAGCAGCAGAGCACATACTTTCCGATCGCCATGAATATGCCCGGGCCGTACTCGGCGACCGAGAACGCGATAAGAGACATGACCCCAAGAGGCGATGTTTCCATGACATATGAGAGCATCCTGAACACCGCTTCCGAGAGGCTGTTCATGAGATCTTTTACCGGCTTTCCCCTGTCTCCGATGGAAACGACCGCTATGGCGAGCAGCATCGAAAAGATGATGACAGGCAGTATGTTGTTTTCGGAAAACGCCGCGAATATGTTGTCGGGGAATATTTCTCTCAGCACCTCCGAAAAATCTACCGGTCCCCCGATCTCTCCGGTGTATTCCGGCTTGTTTCCGAAGCTGGTCCGCAGGCCCGGCCTGACAGCCATCGCGACCGCAAAGCTTACCGCGAACGAAGCCAGGAACATTACTATGTAAAGCGCCACGGTCTTCAGCCCTATCCTTCTGAGCGAGGCAGGGTCTGCCGCGTTCATTATGCCTGTCATGACGGCGCAGATCAGCACCGGTATGATCATCATCTTTATGAGGCTGAGGTAGATGTCTCCGATGACTTTCGTTTCAACAGAAAACTGCGGGGCCAGTAAGCCCAGCAGTACTCCGGCTGCAAAGCCGATGGCGATCCTCATGTACAGGTTCTCTTTTCTGAATAACGCTTTTATCATTCTATATTCTGGACCTGCTCTCTGATCTTCTCTATCTCTGCCTTGAGATCGAGCATCAGCGACGTGATCTCCCTGTCGTTAGACTTGGATCCGATGGTGTTGGCTTCGCGGTTCATTTCCTGGATGAGGAAATCGATCTTCTTGCCGATGGCCTCATTGCCCCCGGTCTTAAGGAAGCTCCTGAGCTGGCTGACATGGCTGTCGAGCCTTACGAGCTCCTCTGTGATGTTTGCCTTGTCGGCAAAGACCGCAGCCTCGAGAGCGACCCTCTCTTCGGGAACTTCGTATACTCCGTCAAGGAGTTCCTCGATCCTCGCCCTGAACTTTTCGGCGTATTCCCTGCCGATATCAGGCGCTCTTTCTTCGATGCGCGAGCGAAGATCCTCTACGGTGTCAGCCCTTGCCAGAAGGTCCGCGGCGAGCTTTTCGCCCTCCGCATCTCTCATCGAGCAGAAATCATCGAGGGCTTTTTCTGTCGCAGCGAGCAGGCGGGCCGTAACCGCGTCCTCATCCTCTTCGGCTGCGGTCATCTTTATGACGTCCGGCATCCTCGAAAGAAGGCTCAGGGACACCCTTGACTCATCTCCGAAGTCAAAGGATGAAAGCAGCTCGCTGAGCGCATCGTAATACTTTGCCGCAAGCTCTGTATCGAGCTTTACATCGCTGTCGCTCTGACCGGTGTTGTCGACCATGATGCCGACTTCGACCTTGCCGCGGCTGGCCCGTTCCTTGACTGCCGCCTTGACCGCCTCCTCGGCAAAAGCGTATTTTCTCGGCATCTTGACGAATATATCGAGATATCTGTGGTTGACCGATCTGATCTCGACGGTCACCTTTGAGACGTCATCGGCATACTCGCCCCTGCCGAACCCTGTCATGCTTCTGATCATTTATTCTTCCTCTGCAGCTCTTTCGACTTCTGCGTCATCGTCATCGTCTGCACTGACCTCGGCGTCGACGTCAACGGCCTCAGCGCGCATCTTCTCCTCCTCGGCTGTTTCTTCAGCCTCGGTCTTTGCTTTTTCTTCAGCCTCTCTTCGGGCGTCTGCCTCTTCGAATCTGGCTCTCGTATTGAGCACCTTGAGAACTATGTAAGCTATGGCAAGCCCCAGCAGTATGTACTTTAACATGGTTTTCCTCCGGTCATCTCATTTGCGCATCGCTTATTTCTTTTCCTTCAGAAGGTCGCGGATCTCCGTGAGAAGAGCGATGTCTTCAGGAACTTCTTCCTCTTCTGCAGCCTCTTCGGCAGGCTTTGTGAGCGCGTCCTTGGCCTTGTTGAGGGCCTTGATGATCAGGAAGAGCACCCATGCCACAAGCAGGAAATTGATGACTGCCTGGATGAACGCTCCGTATCCTATCGACGCGTCGCCTACCTTCCATGCCATCTGTTCAACGCTGTGTCCGCCGGTGATGGCTCCGATGATCGGCATGAGGATGCTGTCGACAAGAGCAGTCACAATCGCCGTGAACGCTCCGCCGATGATGATACCTACTGCCATGTCCATCACGTTGCCCCTGCTGATAAACTCCTTGAATTCTGTCATAAATTTCTTCATTGGAAATGCCTCCTTGTATTGATGATTATTTCTATCTGATATATATATTCTGCGGTCTGAGCGCGAGTATGTCGCAGCCCGGCTGCGTTTTGTCCGTATCGATGAAGTACAGGTTCCCGAGACTTATCGTGTGGTTCCTGCCGGCCGCCGCCAGCAGGAATTCTTCTATGGTCCCTATGTCCTTCAGGCCGAATCCGGCCGCCTCAGCTCTGTAGTGCATGGGTATCACCATCTTCGGCGCTGTCTTTTCGATGAGATCGAGAGCCTCGTTCCTGTCATATGTGTATGTGCCTCCCACCGGGATGAGGGCTATGTCAGCGCCCGCCAGCAGCTCTTCGTTCTCTCCGGCAAGAAGGTCCTCCAGGACCTCTCCGATGTCGCCGTAGTGTATGAGCTTCTCTCCGCTCTTTTTATGCGTGATGACATATATCCTGTTCGGGCCCCTCTTTTTTCCCTTTACCTCATCGTGCCATGTATCTATGCACTTCACTTCGAACGGACTGTCTTCTTTCTCTTCGACCATGACGGCCGCTGTATAGTTATGATCGAAGTGGTCATGAGTGCACAGCACCTCGCTTGCGGCGTCCCTTATGTCTCCGAAGCCCGGCACGCTTCCCGGCTCATACGGATCGATCACTATCGAGTAGCCTGTCTCGGCATCCATTATCTTGAAGCAGGCGTGTCCGATGTATTTTATTATCATTGCAGCCTCCTTACTTTTTTATCAGGGATATCGCGGACCTCAGAGTACGGATCCTGCAGTATCTGCTTCCCTCTTCATACTCTCCGTCGAGGGTCCAGTGCGTCCCTTCTTCTATCTCTATGTCGACATTTCCGGCAGAGAAGAGTTCGATCTGATCCGATCTGAACGTCCCTCCGAGCATGCTGAAGGCGATGTCGTTGAGATCGAGTATGTCCTTCGGCATCCTGACGAGCATGACCTCCATCATTCCGTCGTTCATGTCGACATCCAGCTTGTCGAGCCTCAGTATGCCTCCTACCGACTTCGAATTGCAGACCGCGCCGAGGACGTACTCGCCCTCGTATATCCTCTCATCCAGAGTTCCCGGATCCGCCGTGATCCTTGCGTGAATGCCCTTGATCTTTGCAAGCTCCGTGATGCCTCCCATCACATACGCGGCATGTCCGAATATGTTCTTGAGGTTCTGAGGCACCGAGTAAGTCACGGAGGTGAAGGCTCCGAAGCTGGCCACATAGCTGAAGTACCTGCCGTTGAAGCTTCCTATGTCCACGTTGTGAGGCGTGCCGTAGATTATGCCGTCGACACAGTCGAAAATGTTTTTCGGCAGTCCTACGGAATTGGCGAAGTCATTCGTCGATCCGGACGGGATATATCCGATCGGGATATCGTATCCTCCGGAGATAAGTCCGTCTATGACCTCATTGAGCGTGCCGTCGCCCCCCGATACGACCACCAGATCCGCTTCATCGCCGTAATCGTTCGCAAATTCCCTGGCGTCTCCCTTTGCCGTTGTCATCAGCACCTGGGTAAGAAAACCCATCCTCGAGAAGCGTTCGATTATTTCGGCCATGTATTTCGGCGCGAGCATGACGCCCGATTTGGGATTCATTATCAGGAGCAGTTTGCGTCTGTCTTTCATTCTCACAACCTCCGAAGGTCATTCTTTTTCTATGTCTTCCGACTCGAAGTCCTCGTCGTAGTATCGATACTCGGCCTCGAGTTCCTGTTCTATCTTCTCGCTGAGCGCCCTTTTTTCGACAAGCTCGGCGATCTCGCGCTCGCGCTTTTCGTTATATCCCGGATCGAACTTTCTGGAGGCCTTTACCGCAAGACTGTCAAGGGATCTGTCGGTCATGTCGTATTCGCCTATGATGAGCTTGTTCCACATCTCTTCGCCGTGATCGCCGTACTGCCTGAACATATATTCCTTGATCTTGGCCGGAGTCAGCCTGCCGCGCTTCATGTGGATATCCCAGGATTTATTGAACATCATGCCTATGCAGAGCACCCAGCTTATGAGGTAGAACCACAGCATCATGGCGACGATGTTCGAAAACGCTCCGTACAGCAGGTTGTAGTTGGTAGCCCTGGATATGTAAAGCGAATAGAACCATGTGACCACCATGATGCCGGCCGTCGCAACTATCGAACCGGGCAGCACCGCGCGGAGCGGCACCCTGATGCGCGGGAGTATGTAATAGCTCGAAAGTATCATGAGGAAAACGACCAGCAGCAGAAGAGGCGTCCTCAGTTCGCTGACTATCTCATATACGACCATGTTGCGCAGGACGCGCTTTGCGATGAGTTCTCCGTATACATATATTATGAGCGCGATCGCGACCACCAGTATGGTCAGTATCGCCATCGGTATGGCCTTGAGCCTTTCGGTAAAGAAATTGTATCTGTACTTTCCGTAGCTGATCGTGTATGTGGTCAGTCTCGAAAGCGAGAATGCGAGCGATGAGCTCGCCCACAGCGCGAGCAGTATCAGGAAGAAGTTCGGCAGCGCCGTCGACGAGGCTGAGAAAATGCCCTCGAGCACGCTTCCCATCTGAGTCGAAAGGTGCTGCTCGAGCCAGTCCTTTATGAAGTCCATCGAGACATCAAAGATGCCCAGCACCTGGGTCAGCACGATGAGCATCGGCACCGCGGACATCAGGAAGAAATACGCTATCTGCGCGGCAAATCCCGCATAGTACGGGTCGTCAAACTGCCTCCACAGATGGAAGCATATCTTCAGAAAGCGCTCCCATGTAAGCGGAAGCTTTTTTCTGTTGTCCTTTTCGATTATAGGATCGTCTTGCCAGAAATCAGTCATTCTCCGAGCAGTCTCTCCAGTTCCTCCAGCGCTCTCGCCCTGTGGCTGATCCTGTTCTTGAAATCAGTCCCGAGCTGCGCAAAAGACTTTGTATATCCGTCCGGGATGAAGACGGGATCGTAGCCGAAGCCTCCCTCACCCTTCGTTTCTGTCGCTATATGCCCGCTGCACGTTCCCTTTGCCGTGAGCACGTATCTGTCCCCCTGCTTTACGGCAGTCTCAGGCGCGCCTTCGGCATCCGGATAAATGAGCGTGATGACAGTCACAAAATGCGCCGTCCTTTTCTCTTCGGGGACTCCTTCAAGCTCGGACAGCAGCTTTGCGTTATTGTTTGCGTAGCTGCATTCCGGCCCCGCGTAGCGGGCGCTGTACACTCCGGGAGCGCCCCCAAGAGCATCCACCATGAGTCCCGAATCATCAGCGACCACCGGGCTTTTCAGAAGATCCGAAAGAGCGGGATCGGCCTCTATCATGTCCATGATGGCCCCGGCCTTCAGAAGAGAATTCTCTTCGAACGTCGCGCCCGTCTCTTCGATATCGTCGGTCGGTATCCCCGCATCGTCCCTGGATATGACATGCAGGCCGTACCTGTCCAGTATGGCCCTGATCTCTCTGATCTTATTCTTGTTCTGTGATGCCAGTATCGCTGTTCTCATAGTCCTCTATATTTTACCATCATTCGGCGTTATTCTCCATATCTTCGCGTTCCTGCCTTGCAGCGGCCATCATCAGAGCGCATTCCATCCTCTTTCTGTGCAGGCGGCAGCCGAACTCGTACACCTTGTTGATGTCCCCGTTCGCGTGATAATTGTTCGCCGCGCAGCCCCCCGCGCAGTACAGCCTGGCCCAGCAGTCCCTGCACCTGTCGCGGGTATAGATATTGTTGCCCTTCGAGAAGATCTCCACCGTCTCAGGATGCGTGATGCCTTCGAAGATATTGCCGGCTATCATCTCGTCGTCTCCGACGAACTGATGGCATGGATAAAGGTCACCCGTCGGCGTCACGGCGAGATACTCCGTTGCCACTCCGCAGCCGGAGACCCTCTTGTATATGCACGGGCCGCCCTCAAGATCCACCGTGTAGTGGTAAAAGCTGAAGCCTTCGCCCCTTTCCTCTCTTGCGAGCATCTCAAGCGCCAGCTTTTCGTACTCCCCGAAGAGCTGCGGAAGATCCTCCTCTCTGAGCGCATACGGCGCCGAGGGATCTGCCACCACGGGTTCGATCGAAGTCTCCCTGAATCCGAGATCGGCCATCGCCATGACGTCCGCTGCGAAGTCCCTGTTGTACGCGGTATAGGTGCCGCGCATGTAGTATTCCCTCGATTTCGGCTCCGCGTCCTCGTCAGTCCTTGCCGCCACGAGAGCTCTGAAGTTGTCCATTATGGCGTCGTAGGTCCCCTCTCCGGACTTGTCGCGCCTCATGCGGTCGTGGGTCGCGCGTCTTCCGTCCATGCTCAGGACGACGTTGCCCATCTCGCGGTTCGTGAAGTCTATGACATCTTCATCTATCAGGACCCCGTTAGTCGTCAGCGTGAAATTGAATATCTTGTCATGCTTTTTTTCGAGCTCGCGTCCGTATGCGACGATCTCCTTGCAGACATCCCAGTTGATCAGAGGCTCGCCCCCGAAGAAATCCACTTCGAGGTGCTTCCTGCTGCCCGAATGTTCCACCAGATAATCGAGGGCCCTCTTTCCGGTCTCGGCGCTCATGATGCCGCTCTTGCCGGAATAATCGCCCTTGCCCGCGAAGCAGTATTCGCAGTCCATGTTGCAGCCGTGCGCCACGTGGAGGCAGATCGCCTTGAGCACGGACTGCTTCATCTTGATCTCAGAAGCCGCATCCTCGAAGGGATCCTCCGACCAGAGCAGGCCTTTCCTGTGAAGTTCGGAAATATCTTCTATGGTCTCCTGCGAATCATTCAAAGGGATATCGTATCTGTGTGCGACCTCCGAGGCGATGTCCGCCCTTGCTCCGGAGTCTCCGAAAAGATCTGCCGGGTCAGCTCCGTTTCTTATCTTCTCATCAAAAAGCCCGATAAGGTCATATGCGACCTCATCGACCGAATGCACGGCTCCGCTCGCAGCGTCTGCCACTATGTTGAATCCGTTGAGTTTATAGCAGTGTATCATATCTTCAAAATAAAAAGGCGCTGCCGTCAAGCAGCGCCGTCAGAAGCATCTTACTTATCCTTGCGCTGCTCGCAGTGCTGGTTTGCAACGCTGCAGGAAGTCTTGCTTGCAGACTGGCATGATGTCTGGCACTCGCCGCATCCGCCGGCGGTCTTCGACTCAGCCATATCTCTTGTAGTGATTGTCTTGATCCTCTTCATTGTATTCCCTCCGTTTTCTGAATTCTCATGTAGGATATCACCCTGCATCTGATGTGTCAACGCTTTGACTCTGCTATTTGAACTCTACCGTGAACAGCGCTCCGGTATCCTGCCCCGACGGGTCTTCCTGCTCGGATCTGATCTCTTCGAGCATTGACTTTCCGTCTGTCATGAATGTCGGTATCTCAGGAGCTTCGAAGTCCTCCGGGATGGCAGGCTCATGCACCTTCTCCATCTCGATGGTGGCCCTGTTCTCGATAGCCTGGGTATTGATGTCAGCCTTCTGTCCCGGCGCGTCTGCCACAGGGGCTGCGGGAGCAGCGCCCACGGCTCCGATCCTGAAGCTGAACACCGCCTCTTTCTTCATGTCTCTGTTGACTATGCGTATCCTGTCCGCCTTGCCGTCCGTGCTGTCCGCCTTGACGAGGATGTCTTTGGACTCTCCGGCCAGGATGTCGAGCGCGACCTCCTGTCCCGGAAGAGGCGGAAGATCCCAGTTCCTTGTATCCGGATTGTACGCGGTGTGGAAGAATCTGATCTTGCCCACAGTCACCTCTATGTGATAGATGCAGTCCTGATTCACGCTCGGCAGGAGGCACTCGCTCTGCTTGTCGCCGAGCTGGCCTCTGAGGGTCACCATGCCCTTTGCGGTCTTGTATACCAGCCCTCTGTACTCGTTTCTTGAGTTGAGCGCCTCGCTCACGATGAGCACCTCGCAAGGAGCATTGTTTATGACATATTCCGCAGTCGATCCGAGGGAATTGCGCATGTCCTCCCTGGATGACTTGCACAGCATGATAAGATCGCACCCGGTCTCCTTTGCGCATCTGGTGATCCTGAGCCCCGCCTTTCCGGCAGCCGTCGCAGGAGTCACCTTGTATCCGTCGAGCAGGGACGCGATGTAGGTGATCTTCTCGCCGAGTTCTCTCATGGAATCGTCATCGCCGCCTGACTTTGAGGAAAAGCCGGATTTTTCGTCCACCATGAGAAGCACGAACTCCGCATCCTGAGGAGTGTAGTGGTTCACTGCGTATTCAAGCGCTTTCAGACTTCTTTCTGTTTCTTCTATCGGAAGAAGTATCTTTTTCATTTCTCTATCCTTTGACACTGTTCTTCTGTGTTCTTTAACTATGTGATTGTACCACGCGCAGCCTTCTCCCTTCAACCGGGCGCGCTTGTCTTAACAATGATTCACACTATCTGAGGTACCTGCGGTTCAGAGTGAGGATGAATATCTCAAGGACCGCGTACAGCACGAGATAGTCATCGTCATACGAGAGGACCAGATCGTTCTGGCATCTGCCGCAGCTGTCGAAGAGCAGATTCGGCGAGCCTCCGATCACCGCCATAAGCCGGCCCTCATGCTCGATCGTGTGGTTGCACGAGATATTGGCCCTCAGGCAGGCCGGGAAGAGGTTTATCCTGAACTCGCCGGCATCCGTATCCGCTATATAGCCCTCGCTCCCGCCGTCCTTGTACTTTCTGATCTCTCCGAAATGCTCTCCGTCCGCAAAAAGCTCGTATCCGGCGGAATCGACGGCATCGCCCTTCGGATCAAAGGCATGCGGCATCACAGACGCCATCTCTTCTCCGTCCTCGTCCATGACCCTGGCAGAGAACGGCCTGTAATTGCATTCGACCCTGAGAACGTTCTCTCCGGCGGAGTTTCTGAAATGGCCCTCGCTCGAGTTATGGTAAAAGAAGCTGAAAAAATCGATCTCTTCAGGCACAGCGGCGTCCCTGTCGGCCGCGAGCTTTTCCGTCAGCTCGTAAAGATGCTTCACCAGCATCACCGAGATAAGCTTCATCGATGCGAAAGCCGAATACCTCTCAGGCGTCACCTCGACTCCCGAAGTGTCGGCAAGATCGCTGAAGCGGTGCTCGTCCCCGCTATTTCTGATGATGTTGTCGAGTTTTGTGATGTGCTTTATGTCGAGCACGCCCTTTTTGCGGGATATGACGACGCAGTCCTTGTAGCGGCCGGGGCCGAAGACTATGCTGTCTCCCGAAAAGCCCCTGTGCTCCGCTATCCATGCTCTGCCCAGCGGAGTGTCGATATCCTTTATCTTTTCGTAAAGTTCGCGGATATCCATGTCGGTCTTTACGACCTTTTCATATATGCTGCGGTCGTTGAATCTGCCGCCTCCCCTGTTCAGGAATATGGCGAAAGCCAGCAGCAGCACGATCCCGCCCATGATGAACTTTCCGACGGACAGCATCAGGAATCCCGTCAGTGCCGTGAGCGCTCCTATTACTGTGATAAGTCTGTCTTCTTTCATCTGAGCCCTTTACGCCCCCAGAAGCGTGTCCACTGCGCTGCGCACGGCTTCGCGGCGCTCTTCGGCTTCCTCTGCCGTATCGCCGCGGACCATGACATATGTCTTGATCTTCGGTTCCGTGCCGGACGGTCTGATGGCGACGGCGCAGCCGTCGGAGAGGTTGTAGAAGAGGACGTTGCTCTTCGTGAATCCCGGCACGTCCTTCGTATAGTCGGTGATGCTGTCGACCCTGAGGCCTATCCTTTCAGGCGGCTCCCTTCTGATCCTGCTCATCACGGCTTCTCTTCTCTCTGCCGAGTCGAAGCCTCCGAACACTGTGGATTCGGTGTTTTCGATAAAGTATCCGTACTTGTCGTAAAGCGAGAGCAGGCCGTCATACACAGACATGCCCTTTGCCTTGTACCAGCAGCCGACCTCAGCCATCATCATCGCCGCGAATACCGCGTCCTTGTCTCTTGCGTAAGTGCCCCCGAGGAACCCTATGCTCTCCTCGAAGCCGAAGATGAAGTGCTCGTCTCCGTTCTCGTCGTGCTCCTTGATCTTCTCGCCGATGAATTTGAAGCCCGTCAGCACCTCGTACATCTTCACGTCGTTGACTTCGCATATCCTGTTGGCCATCACCGTAGATACGATGGACTTGCAGGCGAAAGGCTTCGACGGCATCGTGCCGAGTTCTTTTCTCATAGTGATGATGTAGTCGAGCATCAGGCAGGCGATCTGGTTGCCCGAGAGGATGATGTATTCATCTCCGGACTTAACGACCGCTCCGCACCTGTCGCTGTCCGGATCGACTCCGATGACGAGCTCCGCCCCCTTCTTCTTCGCATACTCGATGGCGAGAGCGAAGCCCTCGGTGTTCTCCGGGTTAGGCGATTTGACCGTCGGGAAATTGCCGTCCGGCACCATCTGCTCCTCGACAGGTATGATCGCTCCGTAGCCCTGCTCTATGAGGCCCTTGCTTACGGCCTCGCCGTAGTCCGCGGTCTTCACGTCTTTGAATATATCGATCTTCGCTATCTCGGCGGATACAACGTCTGCGTGTTCAGGTCCCAGCTGCGCGCCGTCGGCCCAGTACGCCTTGTATCCGTTGTATTCCTTAGGGTTGTGGCTGGCGGTGATGTTGATGCCCGCGAGCGAGCCTGTCTCCCTTACCGCGAACGAAAGCTCCGGCGTAGGGCGCATATCGTCGAAGATATAAACTTTTATGCCGTTGGCGGCAAGCACCGCCGCTGCCTCTTCGGCGAACAGCCTTGAGTTGAGCCTTGAGTCGTGAGCGATCGCGACGCCGTTTCCCTCTTCCGAGTCTCCGCCGATCTGTCCGCCCTTCGAGATGATGAGATTCGCAAGGCCCTGAGTGGCGTATCTTACGGTGTAGACGTTCATCATTCCGATGCCCGCTCCCATGATGCCGCGGAGCCCCGCGGTGCCGAAGGTGAGCATGGCCCTGAATCTGCCCTCGATCTCCTTCTCGTTCCCTTCAAGAGCCCTGAGCTCCTCTTTGGTCTTCGCATCGACAGCGTCCGATGCAAGCCAGTATTCGTATTCTTCCCTGTAGTTTCTCATGTCTGCACCTTTCTTTTATCTTCTTGCCGGGAGCAGCCCCCGGCCGGTTTATTATCCTACTTCTTCGAACTGCGAGTTGTACAGCTCCGCGTACGCGCCGCCCTTTGCGAGCAGCTCCGCGTGTTTGCCCTGCTCGACTATGTCCTCGTGGTCCATCACGAATATCATGTCGGCGTTTCGTATGGTCGAGAGCCTGTGCGCGATTATGAAGCTGGTCCTGTCTTCCGTCAGCGCGTCCATCGCTTTCTGGATCTCCTCTTCAGTCCTTGTATCCACCGAGGATGTCGCTTCGTCGAGTATCAGAAGGCGCTTGTCGGCGATGACGGCTCTTGCGATCGTCAGCAGCTGCCTCTGGCCTTCGGAAATGTTGGTCGCATCCTCATTAAGCATCATATCATATCCGCCCGGCAGCGTCTTGATGAAATGATGAGCTTTTGCAGCTTTTGCAGCCGCCGTCACATCTTCATCCGTCGCGCCCTCTCTTCCGTAGCGTATATTTTCGCGGATCGTGCCGCTGAAGAGCCAGGTGTCCTGAAGGACCATCGCGAAGTTGTCGCGCAGCTCCTC
>CADBFL010000038.1 GCA_902793875.1 uncultured Eubacteriales bacterium
ATGTCCTTTCCGAGCTCTCTTGCGACTATCTTGGCGGTCGTTCCGCCGCAGACGATTATCTGCCCGTCGTAATTCCTGACGATCTCGCCGAGCTTTCTGTCGGAATCCCGGTTCCTCGGCGCCCCCGTTATGATAAGCGTGCGCCTCGGCTTTCTCACGTTTATGACGCAGCAGGTTATGTCGTCGTTAGGCTTGTAGTTATCGTACTTGTACGCCTGGGTGACTATGTCGCGCGCCAGCTGCCGGGAGGATATGTCGGGTTCCTTTCTCAGCGCTCCGCTGATGTATTCCGAAACGTTATCAAGACCCCAGCCCTTGGCGGTGACAGGCACGGTTTTTTTCTGGCGGTGCGGCATGTGATCGAACGACACATAGCCGGCGTCCCTCTGCTCATCCGGAGCCTGTCCGAGGGAAACTCCCGCCTGCGCGACTCCGTCGCTGAAGAAGATGAGCCGGTCGCCTTCCTTCATCTCGAAGGCTGATGAATATACTATCTCCTCCTTGATCGCGGCCTTGCGCCTGAGCCTTACCGAATGCTTGTCCCATTCGACCGGACGGTCTCCGGCGAACCTCAGGCTGTCGGGGTTGTCGTATTCGATCAGTTCGACCCTGATGAAGGACTTGGAGTCAGAGAATATGATCCTTGCGATCGTGAACGTGGAATAGCTGATGCCCTTTACGCTGTCGACAGGCAGCGTGTCCATGATCACCTCTGCCGAACGCTGAAGATCCATCGGGGACAGCGAAAGCCTGCTGGCCATGTGCGAAGTCAGCGAAGCCAGCACGTTGGCTCTTACGCCGCTTCCGAGACCGTCCGAGAGGATCGCGGTAATGACATTGCTTCCCGACGCCCTGTCGAGGAAGAACACGTCGCCGCCTATTTTCTGACCGTGCTTGTACAGCTGTGAATAATCGATATCTATGCAAATATCATTCATCCGTGTCACCGTCACTTTCTGCAAGCAGCCCGTTTTCTGCAGAGCCGTCGCCGTGGACGTTGAACTCCTCGATTATGGAATTCAGCACGATCTCGGTCTCTGCCGCATTATCTCCGAGCAGCGAGGCTATCTGCTGCACCGTCTTCATCGAGTTCATGATGACCTCTTCGGCCTTTTCGATCACGGCCTCTCTTCTGACGGACGGGGTGGTGATGTCTTCGAACATCGCGCCTAAAAGCATCTTGCTTTCGACCAGGAAGAAGGTGACCCTCATTACCTTGCCCTCGTGACGGAACCTGTACTGCGAAGGCTTGTTCATGTAGAACTGCTCGCGGAACTTCTCGGCGAACGGTACGAATACCGACACCGGGGTGCCCCTGAACGAGCGCAGCCCGTCGGCGTCGAGGAATCCCTCGGGATAATCCTCGAATATGTCTATGAAGCGCTTGTTGCAGTCAGCTATGTTGAGCTCCTTGTCTACGATGACCACGCCGTGCGGGATCGTAGAGAGCAGGATGTCGACCTTGCTTTCGGCGTCTTTTCTCATCTTGGTGACGCACATCTCGGTCTCGGCGAGCCCGTCGAGCATGGCGCGGGCCATGTCGCGGCATGACGGATATCCGCATCCGCCGCAGTTGAGCTCGTCTTCGGGTCTGGTCTTGCCGAGGCTTCTGAGGGCTGCCGTGATCTCATCCTCGGAATGAGGCGAGAGAGCGAGGCCGGTCGCCTCCGGCGCCTTCGCCCCGAGTATGCCGTAGCCTTTCTCCATGACCTCTCTGGCGAATTCCTCATCGCCTTCGAAGACTTCGGGATCGTGCAGTCTCGACAGGACGTGCGTCGCGACAGACTTCTTGCGGATGATGGCTGAATCCTCGTGCGATGTGCCCGGCCCGTTTATGCATCCGCCGTCGCAGTTGAGCGCTTCGAGGAAGTCTTCCGTATGGGTGCCTCTCAGCGAAGACATGACGCGCGTGATGCCGGACACGGAAAGAGCCTCCTGCTCGATGAAGTGGTTCTGCCAGATCTTCGATGTCTCGATCTGTCCGTTCTCGATAGGGTAGGCGGCCGCCTTGCCGGCCTTCATCGGCACGAAGTCGACGGCCACGCCCGTATCCATGTTGGCGAGGTCGATGTTCTCCTCTTCGAGCCATTCCCTCACCTCTCTGAAGGTCAGGGCGATGTCCGGATAGCCCGGATGATCGTCCGCCTCGACCTTCTTGGCGATGCACGGGCCTATGAATACTATGACTATGTCGTCGCCGTACAGCTTTCTGAGATACGCGCTGTGCGTCTGAAGAGGAGACGGCACAGGCGCCAGATGGTCTACGTCTTCAGGGAAATATTTCCTGACAAGCTCCACTACCGAAGGGCAGGCGGTCGAGATGAACGGCACGGAGCCGTGTTCTTCAAAATACATGTCCAGAGCCTGCGAGACAAGGGCCGCGCCGATGGCCGTCTCGGAGACCGCATGGAAGCCGAGCCTGTACAGGGCTCTCACGAAGTTGTCCTCATAACCCTTGAATTCCGACACGTATGACGGAGCCAGGGATACGATCACCTTTCTCTTCGACAGGAAAGCCATGGTGACCTTGTCGACGTCGTTTCTGATGGTCTTTACCGAGTTGGGGCATTCGTTCACGCAGGTGCCGCAGAAAGTGCAGCGCTCGTGTATTATGACCGCGTGGGCATCCTTGATCCGTATCGCCTTCACAGGGCAGTGCCTGACGCATCTGTAGCAGTCGCGGCAGTTGTTTATCCGCGTATAGATAGGTTCTCTTTTCACTCTTTTACCTCCTGAAGCAGGGCGCAGCGGCAGCGGGAGCTCCATCGGTGCAGCTGCCGGGTTCCCCGCGAACGCCCGCCGGGCGTTCCCGCTGCCGCTGCGCCGTAGTTGCTGTTGCCTTTATGATAGCATGGCCGGTGCCGCGTATCTATATAGAAATAAAGAATAATAAGGGTCATTATATGGTATACTTTACGGGTAAAAACAGGTCAGAACCGGAGGTAGGATAATGGCATTTGCAACAGCAGAAGAATACAAAAACATGGCAGGCAATTTCATCCACGACATAATCGATGAAGACCTCGCCACGGGAAAGCACAAAGAGATAGTAACGAGGTTCCCGCCGGAGCCGAACGGATATCTGCACATAGGGCACGCCAAGTCGCTGTGCCTTAATTTCGGCACCGCACTGAAGTACGGCGGCAGGTGCAACCTCAGATATGACGATACGAACCCTTCAAAAGAGGACATAGAGTTCGTCAAGTCCATCGAGTACGATGTCAACTGGCTCGGGTTCCAGTGGGACGAAAAGCTCTGGGCTTCCGACTATTTTGACACGATGTACGAGGCCGCGGTCGAGCTCATAAAGCAGGGCAAGGCCTTCGTATGCGAGCTCACTCCGGATCAGATAAGAGAATACAGGGGCACGCTCACAAAGCCGGGCAAAGAAAGCCCTTACAGAAACAGACCTGTCGAAGAGAACCTCGAGCTCTTCGAAAAGATGAGAGCGGGAGAGTTCGCCGACGGCGAGATCTGCCTCAGGGCAAAGATCGACATGGCGAGCCCTAACATCAACATGAGAGACCCTGTCATCTACAGAGTGGTCCACGAGTCGCATCACAACACCGGAGACAAGTGGTGCATCTATCCTATGTACGACTTCGCTCATCCTATCGAGGATGCGATCGAGGGCATCACGCACTCTATCTGCACTCTCGAGTTCGAGGACCACAGGCCTCTCTACGACTGGGTGGTCCGCGAGGTAGGCTGGTGGCCGAATCCTCCGAGACAGATCGAGTTCGCGCCTCTGAACATCACGACCATGCTGATGAGCAAGCGCTTCATAAGAAAGCTCGTCGAGGAAGGCAAGGTCGAGGGCTGGGACGATCCGAGACTGTGCACGCTCGCAGGCATACGCCGCAGGGGCTACACTCCTGAAGCGATCAGAAAGTTCTGCAACGACATCGGAGTCACAAAGGCCGACACCATGATCGACATCGCACAGCTCGAGCAGTGCGTCAGGGAGGACCTGCAGCTGAAGGTCCCTGCGATCAATGTCGTAAAGAACCCTGTAAAGGTCATCATCGACAACTATCCTGAGGGACAGACCGAGATGTGCACCGTCGAGAACAATTCCAAGGTCCCTGAGATGGGAACGCGCGAGATCCCGTTCGGAAGAGAGCTCTGGGTCGACGGAGACGACTTCATGGAAGTTCCGGCAAAGAAGTACTTCAGGCTCTTCCCTGGCAACGAGGTCAGGTTCAAGGGCGCGTATTTCATCACATGCAACGAGGTCGAAAAGGACGCGGACGGCAATATAGTCTGCCTGCACTGCACATACGATCCCGAGACGAAGAGCGGAGAGGGCTTCGACGGCCGCAAGGTCAAGGGCACCATCCACTTTGTCGAGGCGGACTCGGCAGTGAAGATAAAGATCAGAGAGTACGGCTACCTCATGAAAGAGAACGAAGAGACCGGAGAGCAGGAATTCGATCCGGAATCGCTGATCGAGACATGGGGCTACGCCGAACCGTCGGCGGCGGATGTGAAGCCGGGCGAGAGATTCCAGTTCTTCCGCAAGGGCTACTACATCGCAGACGAAAAGCTCACAACAGATGACGAAAAGGTATTCAACAGCATCGTCGGACTGAAGAGCAGCTGGAAACCTCAGTAAAGAAAAGACATACAGGAGGGCGCTGACATACAGGCAATAGTCGACAGCATTCTTACATTTTCGGAGAACCATCCGATGATGGCGACAGAGATAACCACCGTATTCCGGTGGATCTTTGTTGTGCTGGCGGCGTACATACTCCTGATCTCGATAGTCTCGCTGCTGTCGACAAGGGCGACCCCCGAGATATGGGGCTACTACATGGTCGAAGGCGGCGGGAACTTCCCGATAACGCACTGGGAGAACGTCATAGGGCGCTCGAAAACGGCGGACATCATGATACCTCTCGCCACGGTCTCCAACAACCACGCGCTGCTCATCAGAAAGGGCGAAGAGCAGTGGGTGTTCAGGGATCTTGAGTCGTCGGCCGGATCCGAGATCAACGGCTACAAACTCGATCCCGAAAAGAGATACCTCGTCGAGACCGGCGATGAGATAGGCATGGGCGGAGTGATATCAACAGTCACCCCTCCGAGCCTCGAAGAGGCGCGCAACAACAAATACATGAGGCGCCTCGACAAGGAGCCCGTGGCGCCGTGGAAGATACTGGTCGCCATCACGGCGTTCCAGCTCATGACCATAGTGCAGCTGGTGCTGTCGATGGGATCGGATATCACTGCGGGAGCCCTGCTTTCGATAGCGCTCCTTTCGGCCCTGATGTGGGCCTATGTCATGTTCTTCAAAGCGATGGGCAGCAGGGGCTTCGAGATGGAGATGATAGCCTTCTTCATGTCGACCATCAACCTTGCGATCACTGCCTCGTCAGACCCCGGCATCGTGGTAAAGGAGTTCATTGCCATCGTGCTCGGAGTCGCGCTGATGATCGGCATGTGCATCATCCTGAGGGATCTTGACAAAACGAAGAAGATCAAGCCGGTGCTCATCGGCCTTGGCATTCTTGCCATGCTCATAAACCTCATATTCGGAGAAGCCAAGTTCGGCGCTACGAACTGGATCAGGATAGGCGGCGTTTCGCTTCAGCCGTCCGAGCTTGTCAAGCTTGCATTCATACTGCTGGGCGCGGGAACGCTCGAAGAACTCTACGAAAAAAGGAATACATACGTATACGCCGCGTTCGCGTTCTTCTGCCTCGCGTGCCTGGCCATGATGAGCGACTTCGGCACAGCTTTGATATTCTTTGCGACATACCTGGTCGTTTCCTTCCTTCGAAGCGGCGACCTTTCGAGAATGACGCTGACGGGCGTCGCGGCGCTCGCGATGGGACTCATGGTGCTCAAGTTCAAGCCGTACATAGCTTCGAGATTCAGCGCATGGGGCCATGTCTGGGAGCCTGAGTACATGAACGATCTCGGATTCCAGCAGACCAGGACCATGTCGTTCGGAGCGGGCGGAGGCCTGCTGGGCCTCGGCGCGGGCAACGGCTCTCTCAAGTACGTCGGCGCGTCGAACACGGATCTGGTGTTCGGCTTTGTGATGGAGGAGTGGGGCTTCGTGATCGCGGTCCTTCTGGTGCTCTGCATAGCGACGCTTTCCGTATTCGCCGTCATGAGCATAGTCGCCGGCAGGTCGACGTTCTACACGCTGCTTGCATGCAGCGCAGCCACGATGATGCTGGTGCAGACCATGCTGAACGTATTCGGAGCGATAGACCTCTTCCCTCTGACGGGAGTGACCTTCCCGTTCGTATCCACCGGAGGCACCAGCCTCCTGACCTCGTGGGCGATGCTTGCATATTTCAAGGCGGCGGACATGAGGCGGGATGCCAGCCTGGCCGTGAGCAAGGAGGACTAGATGCGCAAACAGGAAAGAAGAGCGTGGATATGTCTCGTGCTTGCGATGGTCCTCATAGTCGGGACCGGCATTTTCGGGTACAGATTTGTGAAGGACGGCGGCAAGTGGGCGAGCTTCTACGGCAACACTCAGATATTTACAGACGGCTACATCAATCGCGGGACAGTGACTGACAGGAACGGCGAAGAGCTTCTGACTGCCACGCCGGAGGGCATGGCATACAGCCCCGACTGGGCGACGAGGGTGGCGACGGTGCACGCGGTAGGCGATCCGGGCGGCAATATACCGGCGGGAGCCATCAGCGTGTTCAGGAGCCAGCTCATAGGCTACGACCTTGTGAACGGCACTTACGACACGACGGCGAACGGCAAGAAGGTAGCGCTGACCATAGACGCGAACGCCAACAGAGAGGCGTACTACGCACTCGACGGAAGGACGGGCTGCGTCGGAGTATACAACTGGAAGACAGGCGAGATAGTCTGCATGGTAAGCACTCCTGCCTTCGATCCGCAGGATTACATATACGACGACGAAGAAGACGAGGACGACGGTTACGCCGAAGAGGATGAAGAGGAAGAGTCGATCTACTTCAACAACTTCCTCGACGGCACGATGGCGCCGGGCTCGACCTTCAAGCTCGTCACATCGGCCGCGGTGATAGATACGATGCCTGACAGGGATCAGTTCGAATTCGACTGCGACGGGATAAACCAGTTCGGAAGCAGCGAAGATACACAGCTTGTCTGCGTCTCGCCGCACGGGACCGTTGACTTCAGGGGAGCGCTTGCGAAGTCCTGCAACGGAGCCTTCGGAGCGCTTACCAGGGATGTAGGCGCCGCCACAATGAGGGAGTATACCGAAAAGGCGGGACTGACTGAATCCGTGGATGTGAACGGCGTGCTGACGGCAGAAGGCTCATTCGACTTTCCCGACGACAATGATGTCAGGCTGAGCTGGGCGGGCATAGGCCAGGCCGGAGACCTGGTCAATCCGTGCGCAATGATGGTATACATGGGCGCGATCGCGAACGGGGGGACGCCTGTGCAGCCTTCGCTGTTCAAGAGCGCCACGTTCATCAAGGAGATCAGCGGCGGCAAGAGCCTCGGCCGCTATATCGAAAAGGATACGGCCGATGAGCTGAAAAGCATGATGAAGAACAACGTCGTGGAAACCTACGGCGAGGAGAACTTCTACGGCATGGACATGTATGCCAAGTCCGGCACTGCCGAGAACGGATCCGACACGCCGGACGCGTGGTTCGTCGGATTCACGGGTGATGAAAACGCGCCTTACGCGTTCGTGGTATGGGTGAAGAACGGAGGCTACGGCTCGGAAGTCGCCGCGCCGATAGCCGCCAGAGTCATAAACGCTATAGGACCGGATTACAGTGACGAAGAGTAGCAGGGCCAAAAAAAGGATAACGAAGCTGCTGATGCTCGCGCTCATGCTGGGAGCCTGTTTCGTCCTGTCCTCCTGCGATCCGTCGCTCAAACTCAATCCGAGGTATACCTACACCAGCTTCGGGCTCGAACTCGGAGAGACGATACCTTCGGACATATCCGAGTACGTGGATCTTTCCGGACTCTCCGACGAAGACAGGCAGTTCGTGCTGGACAACACACAGCTGCTTTACGATGACGAGCCGGTGGACGGACAGATCTTCGACAGCGCGGGAGTGCACACGCTTACGATCATGTACAAAGGCCATCAGTACCGGAAGTACACGATAGAGGTAGTCGACAACGAAGCGCCGGTATTCACCGAGACGAAGGACCTGACCACTTATATAGGCGATGTGCTCAGCGAAGAGGACCTGGAGTCGATGTTCGTCGTGACCGACAACAGCGGCGATGTCAGGCTGAGCGTCAGCGACATGGATGTCGATTACAACACCGCGGGCGACTATGAGGTGAAAGCGGTCGCAGAAGACCCGAGCGGCAACAAGACAGAGGCAACGGCGGTGGTGACGGTAGAGGCCCCGAACTACGGCATGGGCGGAACATACATCTGGGTGAGCATAGCCGACCAGCAGCTCTCATACTTTGTGGACGGCCAGCTCGCGCTGAGTTCGCCTGTCGTCACGGGCAATGCCGGCAACCACGATACGCCTACCGGCGAGTACAGCGTCATATACAAGGCCCGCAACGTTACCCTGAGGGGCCAGGAAGACAACGGCGATGAGTACGAATCCTTCGTTCAGTACTGGATCGCGTTCCTCGGAAGCGAATACGGCATGCACGACGCAAGCTGGAGATCGGAATTCGGAGGCGGCATCTACATGGGCGACGGATCGCACGGATGCATCAACATGCCGGAATCACAGGCTGCGGCGCTGTACGACATGGTCGAGGAAGGCACCCCTGTGTTCATATACTGATGCTGAAGCAGAGAATTTGTATAATATTGTCAATTGTTTTGCATTTTTATTAATAATATTGGTAATTTTAACAAAAACTGTTGACATTGTACTTCCTTGTACTTATTATAGGGACATCAAATGAATAACACCTGACCCGATAGAGGTCGCGGAGATCAGGAGTAGCGGCATTAAAAGCGCGGGAACGCTGCCGTGAAAGGGTGATCCGCCGAAGCTTATCAGCAGACCCGGGCTGATTTGCTGGGACGATGTAATAAGATGCATCGTACTGTCACGTAAGTGGAGCGCTATCATGGTATAGGAATTAATAATGATTACCTCATCCATGAACGTTTCAAGCGTTATTCATGGATTTTTCTTTATTGACAGGTATGAAAGAAATTTGGAGGTAAACTTATGGAAAACGCACCTGCTCTTTACGCAACCGCATGGGCTGTACTGCCCCCTCTCATTGCCATCGGTCTGGCGCTGATCACAAAAGAGGTATACAGTTCGCTGTTCCTCGGAGTGCTCACCGGAGCTGTACTTTACGCTGGAGCTGACTTTGACGGCATCGTAAACCATGTTCTCCAGGACGGGATCGTCGCTTCGCTGAGCGACGGCTGGAACGTCGGTATCCTGATCTTCCTGGTCATCCTCGGCATCATCGTGGCGCTGATGAACCTCTCCGGAGGGTCAAAGGCCTTCGGCGGATGGGCCCTCAGAAAGGTCAGATCCCGTGTAGCCGCCGAGATCGCGACAGTGCTGCTCGGCATGATCATCTTCGTGGATGACTACTTCAACTGCCTGACGGTAGGCTCCGTCATGAAGCCGGTCACCGACGAGTTCAGGGTCTCGAGAGCAAAGCTCGCCTACATCATCGACGCGACGGCTGCTCCTGTCTGCATCATCGCCCCTGTATCTTCATGGGCCGCTGCAGTATCGAGCTTCGCCGGCGAAGGACAGAACGGCATCCACCTGTTCATCCAGTGCATCCCGTATAACTTCTACGCGATCTTCACGCTCGTCATGATTTTCTCGATCATACTCATGAAGTTCGACTATCTGAAGATGGCCGAATTTGAGAGAAATGCCATCGAGAACGGCGATCTCTTCACGATCGTCGATGACAACGCGGCGACCGCAGACGCTGCAGAAGAAGGAAGCGACAAGGGCATAGTCCTCGACCTCGTGTTCCCGGTGATCGTGCTCGTGATAGCCTGCGTGCTCGGCATGGTATACACAGGAGGATTCTTCAGCGGAACAAACTTCGTCACGGCGTTCTCTGATTCCGACGCATCGGTCGGACTCTCGATGGGAGCTCTCGTGGCGCTGGTCATCATAATCATCTACTACACATGCAGACGCACCATAAGCTTCAACCAGTGCATGAGCTGCATCCCTGAAGGAATGAAAGCTATGGTATCGCCTATACTCGTGCTGACGCTCGCATGGTCCCTCAAGGCCATGACAGACAGCCTCGGACTTGCGGACTTCGTAAGCGGACTTGTCAAGGGCATGGGCGGAGCCGCCGTAGGTGTCATCCCTGCAGCCCTCTTCCTGATCGCGTGCGTGCTCGCATTCGCATCCGGGACATCCTGGGGAACCTTCGGCATCCTGATCCCGCTCGGGCTTGCCATCACGGAGACGCATCCTGAACTGGCTACGCCGATCATCGCAGCCTGCATGGCGGGCGCCGTATACGGCGACCACTGCTCGCCGATCTCGGATACGACGATCATGGCTTCTGCCGGCGCGAACTGCAACCACGTCTCGCACGTAGCGACGCAGCTGCCTTATGCGACAACAGTTGCTGTGGTATCCGCACTCGCATATGTGCTCGCAGGATTCCTGAAGAGCCCTGTGATCCCGCTGATCGTCGGAGTCGTGCTGCTGATCGGAACTCTTTTCTACTTCCGCAGCAGAGAAGGATCATACAAAGTGCCTGAGAGCGCAAACAGAAACAAGGCCGCAGCAAACTAACGGCCGCAGCCGGACAGCTCCCGGCCCGCAGAAAAGCTTTATGACCGCTGAGGCCAAAGCATCGGTGGCAGCCGGACAGCTCCCGGCCCGCAGAAAAGCTTTTACGAAGCCCCGTGACGGATATTTCATACCCGTTGCGGGGCTTTTCACTGCCCCGGAATGATGTGCATCATTTTCGACAATCCGGCCAGTCATACAGTGCGGTGCCATCATGAGGCAGTACCTCCATATTTGTGTATCAACAGCGAGATCCCGGCCAGTCATACACAAAAGTGCCATCCCGCGGATGGATATGAGCTTACGACCAGTCTGTTTTGTGTATGACTCCTGCATATTCCGAAAGTGATACACATGATTTCGCGAAAAGCTGT
>CADBFL010000039.1 GCA_902793875.1 uncultured Eubacteriales bacterium
CATTTCTGGAGCGACGACAGGCCCATGGTCAGAGGAGCCGCGTATTCCGTGCTTGCTCTTCTTATCACGGGGCTTCTGGGGATGACGTCCACGGGAGACGTGTTCAACCTGTATGTGTTCCTCGAGATAAGCTCGCTGTCGGCATACTGCCTTATAGCCCTCGGCGGCAGCAGGGGGGTCGTGTCGGCGTTCAGATATATGCTGGTCGGCACCATCGCCGCATCGTTCTATCTGCTGGGCATAGGCATACTGTACGGCGCGACCGGAACTCTCAACATGGGAGACATGAAAGAGATACTGGATAAGGGCGGCTTTGACGGGGTGATGCTCGTTTCGCTGTGCTTTCTCATCGTCGCGTTCGGCATAAAGATGGCGCTCTTCCCGCTGCACGGCTGGCAGCCATCGGCATACGCGCACGCCGAGCCGGGCGCAAGACCTCTCATCACCGGCGTGATGGGCAAGATACCGGCGCTTGCGATGTTCAGATACATATACTGCATATTCGGGACGGACCTTAGATTTGTAAGATACATGCTGCTGATCCTGGGCGTTCTTTCGGTGGCCGGCATGCTGTACGGCTCGATAAGGGCGATGGCGCAGGACGACATAAGAAAGATGCTCGCGTACTCTTCAGTGGCGCAGATCGGCTACATATCGCTGGGCTTTGCCATAGGGACCCCGCTCGCTCTGGCAGGAGCATTCCTGCACATGATCGGTCACGCCTTCATGAAGGGAGGACTGTTCTTCTGCACGGGAGCGATCACGTATAAATACGGGACTACCGCGCTGGACGATCTCGGAAGGATATATAAGAAGATGCCTTTGACGGCGGGACTCCTGGTCGCTGCGGCGCTTTCGATGATCGGCATACCGCCGACGGCGGGATTCTTCAGCAAGTGGTATCTTGCCATGGCGGCCGCCGGAAGGCACGAGTGGATATATATCGCGGCTCTGGTGATATCCAGTCTGCTCAATGCCGTATACTTCTTCAGGCTGATAGAGAAGGTGTTCATACAGCAGCCGAAGGGTCTCGAAGAGAAATGGTCGTCGGAGTTTGCCGAGCTGCCGCTGAGCCTGATCATACCTGTGGCGGTATGCTTCCTGGCCATATTCGGCATAGGGATCTTCAATGTAAAGATCATCGATGTTCTGATGCTGACGCTGAAGGGGGTGGGCCTGTGACGGATATCCATGCTCTTCTCGCTCTTCAGTACAGACCTGCTCTTGCGGTCCTCGTGTCGCTGGCCGCATCGGTCCTGATCTATGTGCTTGGCGAGCATATACACAGGAACCTCCGCGAGGGCATCACGCTGACCGCGTCCGCCGCCAAGATCGCCGTCGTATACTCCATGGTCCCGGCTGTGCTTGCCGGAGAGGAGATAAGGCTCAGGGTCTTCGAGATAGTAAAGGGAGTGAACCTCGAGTTCAACGTGGATCCTGCCGGGATGGTCTTTGCATGCGTCGCATCGACTCTGTGGATGCTCACATCGCTGTATTCCATAGGATACATGAGAGGCCACGATGAAGAGAACCAGACCGGGTACTACGCGGCGTTCGCCATGTGCCTGTCGGCGACGACGGGTCTGTGCTTTGCCTCGAACCTCCTGACGTTCTTCATATTTTTCGAGGTGCTGACCGTGGCGACATATCCGCTGGTCGTGCATTACAGGGATGAAGAGGGCACTGTCTCGGGCAGAAAATACCTCGCGTATACCCTCATAAGCGGCCAGATATTCTTCGCCGCGATAATAATAGTCTACACCGTGTCCGGCACCATGGATTTCAGGCCGGGCGGCTTCCTGACTGCAAAGATGCTGCCGATGCCGTGGGCGCTTGTGATCTTCTTCATGATGGTCGGGGCCGGCATAGTCAAGGCGGGCGTGATGCCGCTCCACAGCTGGCTGCCTGCCGCGATGGTGGCACCTACTCCTGTCAGCGCGCTGCTTCACGCGGTGGCGGTAGTCAAGGCGGGAGCCTTCTGCACGCTGAGGATAGTGCTCTATGTGTTCGGGCCTTCTTTTGCCGAAAAATGCGGCGGCACGAGGATACTCGCCTGGATGGCCGTGCTCACCATAATACTGTCTTCTCTCATAGCGATGCAGAAGACGAACCTCAAGGCGAGGCTCGCATACTCGACCGTCGGACAGCTTTCATACATAGTGCTCGGAATATGCATACTCTCGCCGTACGCCGTAGCGGGAGCGATATACCACATAGTGGCCCACGCCTTCATGAAGATAACCCTCTTCATGGCTGCAGGAGCCATATTCGTCACGACTCACAGAAAGGACATCACCGAAATGATAGGCGTCGGTAAGCGCATGCCCGTGACCATGACGGCGTTCGCCGCGGCCTCGATAGGCATAGCGGGATTTCCTTTCTTTGTCGGGTTCGTCAGCAAGGCCAATATAATAATGGGAGCGGTATCGATGGGCAAGCCCGTATTCGCGGCCACGCTCATAGCAAGCGCTCTTCTGGCGCTCACTTATCTGATGCCGGTGGTGCTCATAGCATTCAAGAAGAACGTGGATAATCCCGAATTCGCCGAGAGGGGTGAGGCATCGGCTGCGATGCTCCTGCCTCTGGTGATAACGGCGATCATATCCGCGGTGCTGGGAGTGGCTCCGAACGCGGGGCTGCACCTGCTCGATCTTGCATATATGGCGGGCAACTCGATATTCACTCCGCTGATGTAGGTGAAAGATGATAACGAACGAGGTCCTGAGATATCTGGGAATAGCTTTTGCAAGCTCGGTGCTCCTGATAGTGCTGAGCAAGGTTATAATGCAGTTCCTGTTCAGAAGGCCTGCCGATTACTACCTGAAAGAGGAGTACAGGCAGGAGGAGATCATACTCAACAGCGCCGGCTTCAGCATCACCGACGAAGTGGAGACGAACCCGGAGGGCGAGGTGACGGAGGAGCACATCCACGTGCAGCCGCAGCTCCCGGAAACGGAAGAAAAACCGGAGCCTGCGCCTGCTGAAGAGCCCGCAGCGATCCCGGAAGAAAAGCCGGAACCGGAGCCTGCTCCTACAGCAGAGCCTGAAGCGATCACGGAAACAAAACCGGAGCCTGCGCCTGCAGCAGAGCCGGTTGCGATCCCGGAAGAAAAACCGGAGCCTGCGTCTGCAGCAGAGCCGGTTGCGATCCCGGAAGAAAAGCCGGAGCCTGCGCCTGCTGCGGCGCCGATGTACGAGATCCCTGTGTCAGCGACCGTCGCAGAACCGCTCGCAGAGCCAAAGCCGAAGTCTGTAACGGAGCTGCTGGTCCTGCCGGATCCGAATCCTGCGCCGGAGCCGGGAACGCAGCCTTCGCCTGCAGCGATCCCGGAAGAAAAGCTGGAATCTGCGCCTGAAGCGATCACGGAAGCAAAGCCGGAGCCTGCTCCGGAACCGAAAGACATACCTGCGGGAGTTCCGCTCACAAAGAGCGGAAAGCCACGCAAACCTTCGATGAGCATGAAAAAGGAAGAACTGCTGGCCATAGCGGAATGGAAGGGCGTTGCTGTGCCGCCTGACGCGACAAAGGCGGAGATGCTCAGACTCATAGAAAGCGCGGAATGACAGACATAAGCAAAGACATGTTGATGAATATGCTGCATCCGGGGATCATAATGATAGCGTTCGGAGTGATCACCATGCTGCTGCCGAGACCTTGCAGAAGGCCTCTGTCTGTTGTCGCGCCTGCATGCGCGTTCTGGGCATTCCTTCAGATGGGCCCTGACAGCAGCCTTGCATACGCGCTTACTCCGTACATCAGGATGCAGTTCATACATTTCGACAGCATCGCCTACGCCTTCACTCTGGTGTTCTGCGCGATCGCTCTTCTTAACGGCATATACGGAGAGGGCATACAGCACAGACACGAATGCGGCATGTCCATGATATACGCCGGCAGCGTCATGGGAGTCATACTCGCGGGCGATCTCTTATCTCTCATCATGTTCTGGGAGATATCCGCCTTCGCTTCGATGTACGTGGTCTACTGCAAGCACGACATGGCGTCCGAAAGAGCATCGTTCAGATATATACTCGTGCATGCATTCGGCGGCAACATGCTGCTGGTCGGAGTTATATCGTATATCTTCCACTACGGGAATGAGATAACTAACATCGCGGATCACACGGGAGAGCCGTTCTTCTGGCTGATGGCGGTCGGAGTGGCCGTCAACGCGGCGATACCGCCGCTGCACTCATGGCTGCCGGACGCTTATCCGGAGTCGACGGCAACGGGCACGGTGTATCTTTCATCGTTCACCACCAAGGCCGCCATATATCTCATGATCAGGATGTTCGCGGGGATCGACATCCTCATCATTGCGGGCGCTGTAATATCCGTGTACGCGGCCTGCATGGCGATAATGGAGAACAACATCAGGCGCCTTCTGGCGTATCACATAATAAGCCAGCTCGGAATGATGATCGCGGCCATCGGAGCCGGCGGCGAGACCGGCATAGACGCCGCGACGGCTCACGCGTTCACGAACATACTCTTCAAGGGAGTGCTGATGATGGGCGCCGGAGCCGTCATGTACGCGACGGGACGGAGCAAGATAACAGAGCTCGGAGGCATGGCGAAAAAGATGCCGGTGACGGCGCTGTGCTTTCTCATATCCTCGCTTGCCATAGCGGGCCTCCCGGGCCTTTCGGGATTCGTGAGCAAGGCTCTCATAACGGAAGCTGTCGCTTCATCCGGACATAAGACGGCAGCCCTGCTGATCACGGCGGGAGGCGTCGGGACCCTCCTGTCGATCACGCTCAAGATCAACTGGTTCGTATTCTTCGGGCCGTGCGTGAACGAAAAGGATTCGCAGGTCAGCGCAAAGGTCCCTGTCACCATGAGCGCCGCCATGATACTCGGCACGGCGCTGACAGTGCTCATAGGGGTCTTCCCTGACAGGTTCTACGCACTCATGCCGTACGCCACGAACGCTCATCCGTACCATATGGAGCATGTGCTCGAATACATCGCCATATTCATCGGAGGCTCGGTGCCGTTCTTCATCTGTATAAAGAAGATGAAGCCTCACGACGAGATCACTCTGGACTTCGACTGGTTCTACAGAGTGGTGCTCAACAGGCTGGTCCTGTGGATATCCGGGCTGTGCGAAAAGATCTTCTCGTGGTGCGACAGGCACGCCTTTAAGACTGCGGAGTATCTGAGGACGCATCTCGGCGATCCTTATCTGTGGACCGCGGGAAGCAGCAGCGTAAAGATAAGAAAATTCTCTTTCGAAAACGAAAGCCGCCTCATAGGAGACGTCATGACGGTGATAGTGCTGGTGTTCACGGTACTGCTGGCTCTTGTCACATATCTTGCAGCATGAAAGGGCAGATAACACAAAATATGGTATCTGCTCTTTTTTTATGATAGAATCTTGGTGTATGTATTTCTTTAGTAAGGGGCGCCGGAGGGATGATGTCTCCTGCGGCATGCCTGATTCGTATAAGTAGTGTATAGGACCCATCTGATTGCATAATGAAAGGGGGTAATAGGTATGAACAAGGCAAAAGTGCTTGCACTGACTCTGATCCTTGCGATCATGACGATGTACATGCCTGCCTGCGCTCAGGAAGTCGAAGCCGGAGATTTCACCGGTGTTCTGACTGTCGTCGACGATCAGAAGATCATCGTGAGCAATGCCAAGGAAACGAAGGAATTCGTCACCGACAGCGCCACGAAGTACGACATGGGCGGCGAGAGCAGCTTCAGCATGAACGACATCGTCACGGTCAAGTATCAGGGCAAGGGCAAGAAGCTCATCGCCGAAGAGATGACTCTGAAAAAGCATGTCAAAAAGGATACGCTGTTCACCGGAGTCGTGACCGGACTTGAAGAAAACAAGTCGGTGACCGTTACGAGCAAAAGCCTGACGATCACATTCTCCTACGACAAGGACACTGCCGTGTCGGGCAATCTCCGCAAGGGCGACGGCGTAAGGATCACTTATGTCGGCGATCTTTCGGAATTCCCTAAGGCTACCAAGATCGTCGTCACGAAGGAAGTCCCTGAAGAGCCGAAGACGCTGACGGTAAGCGGCATCGTTTCGGAGTTCACCGACACTTCGCTGCTGCTTTCGATCGACTCGGCGCATTCGCGCAAGTTCACGATGGACAAGAACACGAAGATCACGGGACTGTCGGATAAGCTCAAGGCAGGAGACAGCGTCAATGTGACGTTCAACAACACTGAAGACAGCGCTCCTCTTGCCACAGAGGTCAATATCGTAAAGGAACCTCCGGCTGAGGTGAGGACCATAAACGGCACCATCAAGAGCGTCGGATCGAGCGCCCTTACTCTCAAGACGGAAGAGAAGACCTACACCTTCACGACGACCAAGAACACAAGATACAAGGGCGTGAAGCCTGCTGTCGGTTGCAATGCCGAGGTCACATACAGCGTGGTCAGCGGCAAGAACCAGGCGCTGGTCGTATACTGCCAGAAGGCTCCGGATCCGCCTGAAAAGCCGGTCACGGCAAAGGGGTCCATAGTCTCCTGGGGCAACGGCAACGCCACGATCAGCCTTGACGGAAGCGGCAATAAGGACTTTACGTACACAAATAAGATAGAGAAGGCTTCCGATTACAAGCCGCAGGCAAAGGATTATGTACAGGTATCGTACATGAAGAGCAGCAGTCAGCTTACGATGATCAAGCTCATCAATAGGCCTGTTCCGCCGCCGCCGCCACCTGTACCGCCTGTCGTAGCCGAAGGCGTGCTCAAGACATGGGGAAGCGGCAAGTGCACGGTGACAGTCGGAGACTCCGACCTCCAGCTGAAGTACAACAAGAATACCGAGAAGTCGCCGGGCTACAAGCCTCAGGCAAAGGACAAGGTCAGGATAACGTACATAGAGAAGAACAGTCTGCTCACGAAGATCGAACTGATCGACAGACCTGTTCCTCCTGATCCTGTAAAAGCAGAGGGAACTCTGACGGCATGGAACATCGACGGCGAGAACAAGTGCACCGTGGAAACCGTGGACGAGACTCTTGCGCTGACATACGATCCGAAAACGCTCGATATCGACAAGAAGTACAAACCTAAGGCGGGCGATACTGTCAGTATCACCTATATCAAGGATGGTATGACTCTCAAATCGATCAAGTTCGTCGAGAACCCGGACGTCCCGATCACGGCTGACGGCACCCTGACAGCGTGGGGCATCGACGGCAAGGACAAGTGCACTGTCGACATAGACGGGTCCGGCGAAGTTGCCCTTACTTATAACGGCGACAAGCTCAAGATCGCTGCGGGCTACTTCCCGCAGGCGGACGACTATGTGAGAATCACATACATGTCGAACAGTAAAGAGCTCAAGAGGATCGACCTTATCAGCAGACCGGATTATTCCGTTACGACGGAAGCGACTCTGATAGCGTGGACCACCGGCGGCAAGAACAAGTGCATTGTGGATACAGGTGCTCCGAAAGAGATGAGCCTTACATATGATCCGGACGATCTTAAGATCGACGACGGCTATGATCCGCAGGCGGATGACTATGTGAAGATCACATATACATCAAATGACAGCGTGCTCCATGAGATCGAGCTCATAAGCAGGCCTGATCCTGAACCGACGCCGACACCGGATCCGACACCGGCGCCTGAACCGACGCCGACTCCTGATCCGGAACCGGATCCTACTCCGGAACCTGAACCGGAACCTGAACCGGAACCGGAGCCGGAGCCTGAACCGGAGCCTGAACCGGAACCGGAGCCTGAACCTGAACCGGAACCAGAGCCGGAGCCTGAACCGGAGCCTGAGCCGGAACCTGAACCGGAACCGGAGGAAGTTCTGATCACGGCAGAGGATGTTACGATCGCTTCCATAGATTATGAGAAGAATACCTGCACGATAAATCTCAGCAAAGGCAAGACCATCGAACTCTCGATGGACGACAGCACAGTCATTGCTGCAGGGTACATCCCTCAGGAAGGTGATGTGGTGGATATCACATACTCCAAGGATGACATGATTCTCAAGAACATGGATCTGAAAGACAGGCCGGAGCCTGCAGACGCTTCGTAAACGCTGATGAGAAGTATCATACTTGCATCCGCATCTCCGCGGAGACTCGAGATACTGAATAAACACGGGATAGAGCCACTCGTCATGCCCTCACGGGCTGACGAGGCTCTTCCTTTTGGCGCAGGAATGAGGGAGGCTGTAGAGATGCTGGCTCCCCGCAAGGCCGAAGCCTGTTTCGAAGAGATCAAAGGCGATGACAGCCTGAAGGATCATCTGATCATCGCCGCCGACACCATAGTCTGGAAGGACGGGATAATGGGCAAGCCCGAATCGGAAGCCGATGCTTTCCGCATGCTGGACGCGATCAGAGGGACTTCGCACTTTGTGGTGACAGGAGTGTGCCTCATGGAGGCCGGCAGCGGAGAGAAGACCGTGCTGAGCGATGTGACGGAGGTGTTCTGCAAGGATTATTCCGATGAGGACATCCGCGAATACCTTTCAATGGAGGAGCCTTACGACAAGGCGGGCTCCTACGCGATACAGGGCTACTTCGGACGCTACATCGATCACATAGAAGGGGACTACGAAAACGTGGTCGGCCTGCCGTTCTATCGCATCGAACCGTTCCTTAATAAGAGCATCCGATAGAATGCTCAGTTCGCTGGTCCTCGGTTCTGCCATTGCATCCTCAGTCTCTTGCGAGCGCGGGGAGTTTTCGACGTCGCACTGGGTACCGGGACTCCGTCTCAAACATCCAGCCGCTTCGCATCGCTCCATCGGTGCAGCTGCCATGAACCTCGAACACGCTCACACCGCATTCTATCGAATGCATAAAAAAACCGTTGACAGGCAATGCCCGCGTCTGTATAATAGGCAAGGTCAAAGCAGAAGTTATCCGCTTCTCGCCTTGCAGACTAGCGTTGGCAGGGCCTCATAAGAAAGAAATTCTTATTCGCGGATGCTTGTGTGTCCGCGATTTTTTATGAAAAGGGTTTCTCAGACGAAAGGGAGGGCAGAACCATTAGCGCCAGAGACAACAGAAGAGAACAGACCCAGATCAATGAGTACATCAGGGCGAAAGAAGTCCGCCTCATTGACGAAGAGGGCCAGATGCGCGGTATATTCAGCATAGACGAAGCGCTTGCCATGGCAGAGGAAGCAGACCTCGACCTGGTCAACATCTCGCCTAATGCAGATCCGCCTGTCTGCAAGATACTCGACTACGGCAAATACCGTTACGAGCAGCAGAAAAAAGAGAAGAACGCAAAGAAGAACCAGCGTGTCACGGAGATCAAGGAGATCAGGCTGAGCGCGTCCATCGAAGACCACGACATCACGGTCAAGGCGAAGGCAGCGAGCAAGTTCCTGCAGGACGGCGACAAGGTCAAGGTGTCCCTGAGATTCCGCGGCAGAGAGCGTGACTACACGCAGCTCGGTTTCGACGCGATGAAAAAATTCGCAGACATGGTTTCCGAATTCGGCGTGATCGAAAAGGAACCTAAGATGGAGGGACGCAGGATGAACATGTTCCTCGCACCGAAAAAGGACAAAAAATAGACTTACATACAGGAGGATGATTCAAGATGGCTAAGAACAAGATGAAGTCACACAGAGGCGCAATGAAGCGTCTGCACGTTACAGGCTCCGGAAAGGTCAAGAGAAACAAGGCGTACAAGAGCCACATTCTTACAAAGAAGACCGCTAAGAGGAAGAGAGGCCTCAGAAAGGCTACTACTCTTACAAGTGCAGATCTGAAGCGTATGCTGAGGTCGATGGGCAAGTAATCGGGGAGGTGTAACAAATGGCAAGAGTTAAGAAGGGCGTAAACGCTCACAAGAGACATAAGAAGGTACTGAAGCAGGCTAAGGGTTTCTACGGCAGAAGGAAGAACACCTTCAGAGCAGCCAACCCGGCAGTCATGAGAAGCCTGAGATCCGCATACATCGGACGCAAGAACAAGAAGAGAGAGTACAGAAGACTCTGGATCGCAAGGATCAACGCTGCGACAAGAGCTAACGGCATCTCTTACAGCAAGTTCATGAACGGCCTCAAGAAGGCGGGCATCGAGATCAACCGCAAGATGCTCTCCGAGATGGCTATCTATGACGCTGCCGGCTTCGCAGAACTCTGCGAGACAGCTAAGAAGAACATATAATGGAATATTTTGCCAGTCATATAGGGATAATATTCCTGGCTGCATGCTTCGTGGCGTTATGCGCTGTCGGATGGTGGCTCCTCACCGAGAGAAACGCTGTCCTCAAAAGACAGAGGGCAGAGGCAAGGCGAAAGGCAGCTGCCGGCACTGACGGCAAACCTGATAATGAATAACACAATGAAAAACTCCGGCCCGATGCCGGAGCTTTTCATTTGCGAAAATATCTAACTAAGAAAGAACAATCAAAAGAAAAAGGTAAACTGTCGAATATCTTTCGACATCATCATAATAGCATCCTATTGTGTAGGAATTATTGAGCAAATGTGAAGAAAAAGACACAAAAGAACGGCAACTCATTGAAAACGATATGTCGATCCATTCAAGCGAGCGGAACACCCGGGCTTTCCTGATTTGTGTATCGGTCGCCAATTCCCGCTCAGTCATACACAAAAGCGCCATCGTGAGGCGGCTCCTGAGTACACGTGCGTACTGTTTTGTGTATGGCCGGTACATATTCTCAAAACGATACACATGATTTCGCGAAAAGCTGTGTATCGTTTTCCGATATCGGCATGTCTATACACAAATCACATGCTTCAGCAGACTATGTGGCGGACCGGACCGTCAAAAATGTGTATGAAAAGCAGGAATCCGGCAGCCCATACACAAGGGGTCTCGCATCTTCTGTACAGCAAGCCCATAGCCTTTACAAAAAGAGGCTGCTGTTCTGCACCGTGAGCGCCAGCGCCGTCGCCGGGCCCCTCACACAGCCCAGGCGGCAGCATTTATCGGAGGAGCTGTGCCGACGGAGATCAATGCTTCCGACTTTACGGCAACGCCGTGAGATCGGAAGGAAGCATTACAGAGCGGCGC
>CADBFL010000040.1 GCA_902793875.1 uncultured Eubacteriales bacterium
ACCATAGCTTCGGGAAATCAGTTCATCGTGTCCGAGGAGTACTCCGACAGGCTCGAGAAGGACTTTGAGGCGATCGCCTGCGAGATGGAGGGCGCCGCCGTAGCGGAGATCTGCGGTCAGTACGACACGCCTTTCGTCGTCATAAGGGCGATGTCCGACAAGGCCGACGGCAAGGCTCATGAGAGCTTCGACAATTTCGGCGACGAAGCGGCCGACAATTCGAGCCGCATAGTGATGGAGATGCTGAAAAACATGTAAAGCAGCGATGCGAGGGGGAGAGAATGAACGAGAACATAACGAAGAGAAATGAAAAGCTGGCTCAGAAGGTCATAAAGGGCCTTGAGAGCCGCAACGTGTCTGGATATTACGCGAAGGACAGGGACGAGGCTCTTAAGACAGCGCTCGGCCTCATAAAAGAGGGAAGCACGGTCACGATGGGAGGCGCTGTCAGCGCTCACGAGATCGGCCTGGTCGACGCCCTGAAGAAGGGAAACTACGACTTCGTCGACAGGGATCAGATGGAAGACAAGAAGGCAGCCGCGCTCGCAGCGTACTCGGCCGATGTATTTCTCACGAGCGCCAACGCGATGACCGAGGACGGCGTACTTGTGAACATAGACGGCAACGCCAACAGGGTGTCTGCGATCGCTCACGGACCGGAGAAGGTCATAGTCATCGCCGGCATGAACAAGGTGTGCGATGATCTCGACGGGGCGATGAAGAGGGCGCGCAATGTGGCTGCCCCGATAAACGCCCAGAGGTTCGGCCTCAGCACTCCGTGCTCGAAGACCGGCTCGTGCATGGACTGCAAGAGCCCTGACACCATCTGCTGCCAGTTCCTCATCACGAGATTCTCGCGTCATAAGGACCGCATCCATGTGATACTCGTGAACGACAGCCTCGGGTTTTAGAGGGAAAAATCAGAACAGACAGGAAAGTCAGGAAAAATATAAAAATTGATCCCGGCCGTGAGGCCGGGATCACTCATTTGAAGCATCTTATCTTTTCTGTGAATCAACGTATGAAGGTATTTTGAGAGATGAGAGGTTGCTTGTTTAGCCTTCGATCATGATGGTCTTCTTCTCAGGCAGCTCAGGCTCTTTTTCCTTAGGGAAGCAGAGTCTCAGAACGCCGTCCTCGAATCTGGCCTTCACATCGTTCTCGTCCAGGCCCTCGCCCACATAGAAGCTTCTCTGCATCGCGCCCGAGTAACGCTCCTTGCGAAGGACTGTGCCGTTGTCGTCTTTCTCGTCTTCGCTGACGGACTTGCAGGCGCCTACGGTGAGGTAGCCGTTGTCGAGAGTCAGCGAGATCTCGTCTTTCTTAAAGCCCGGCAGGTCGATGTCGAGCTCGTAGTTGCCGTCTTTGTCGCGGACGTCCGTCTTCATGAGCCCTGTCATGTGCTTGCCGTAGAGCTTTCTTTCCGCCTCATCGTTTCTGAGACGAGGGAAGTCGAATCCCATGAAATCATCGAAGAAATCGTCGTTGAAAAGTTTTGGATAGAACATAGTGTGCCTCCTTATGTAAATGATCTGTTTCGTTTGCTTCGCGGCCCTGAGGAGCCGCTTCTTTTTTCTGACAATGACAATATAGCACTTCTGTTAGCACTCGTCAAGAGCGAGTGCTAATATTTTCAAAAAAATTTTTCATCCGGTAAATATGTGAATTTAAGGTGAAATAATCACTAATTCCGGCCAGGCATGCTATAATAAGTCGTTGATTTATGTAATTATTCGCGGCCGGAGGCGATACCGGCCATCTATCCAGGCGATAACGGAGGAATATATAATGAAAGTCACGTTTATCGGAGCAACTCATGAGGTCACGGGGTCCTGCACGCTTCTGCAGGCCTGCGGCAAGAACATCATCGTGGACTGCGGCATGGAGCAGGGGGCGGATCTGTTCGAGAACATCGAGATCCCCGTGGCTCCTTCGGACATCGACGCCGTCGTCGTGACGCACGCTCACATCGACCATACGGGCAAGCTCCCGTTCCTTGTAGCCAACGGCTATTCCGGGCCGATCTATTCTACCGAGGCGACCAAGCATCTCTGCGAGATAATGCTCAAGGACTCCGCTCACATACAGGAATTCGAAATGCAGTGGAGGAACCGCAAGGGCAAAAGAGCGGGCGCCGAAGAATACGAGCCTCTCTACACGATGGATGACGTCATGAACACTCTGCCGCTGTTCAAAACGGCGGGCTATGAGTCGGATATCCCTGTATTCGACGGCATCAACATAAGCTACACCGACGCGGGCCATCTGCTCGGCTCTGCCAGCGTGCTGTTCTCCATAAACGAGGATGGGACGGAAAAAACGATACTCTTCTCAGGAGACATAGGGAACGTGGCGAAGCCTCTCATCAAGGCTCCTCAGGAGCCGCTCCACGCCGACTACATCGTGTGCGAGTCCACCTACGGGGACCGCGTCCATCCGGAGATCCCGGATTATGAGAAGCTGCTTACCGAGATAATCCAGCGCACCCTGGACAGGGGCGGCAACCTCGTCGTGCCGGCGTTCGCAGTCGGAAGGACGCAGGAGCTTCTGTACTTCATCAGGATCATAAAGGAGAAGGGACTGGTCAAGAACCATGCGGACTTCCCGGTCGTGGTCGACAGCCCGCTCGCCGTCGAAGCGACCAACATATACAGCAACGAGCTTTACGACTACTACGACGAAGAGGCCATAGAGCTTCTGAAGGCGGGCGTCAATCCTGTGACCTTCCCGGATCTCAGGCTGTCGGTGACCAGCGACGAGTCCAGGGCCATCAACGACGACACGACTCCGAAGATCATAATCTCGGCTTCGGGCATGTGCGAGGCGGGCCGCATCAGGCATCACCTGAAGCACAATCTCTGGAGGCCTGAGTGCACCATACTCTTCGTGGGATTCCAGAGCCAGGGCACGCTCGGAGCCAAGCTGCTCGACGGAGCGCCTGTCGTCAAGCTCTTCGGCGAGGAGATACAGGTAAAGGCCGAGATCGCCAGGATAGACTCGTTCAGCAGCCACGCAGACGAGCCGCACCTGCTCGAGTGGATAAAGGAGACGAACGTATCCTCGAGGATATTCATAAACCACGGAGAGGATCAGGTCACGGAAAGCTTCGCCGCCGAAGCCGCGAAGGCGACGGGGAAGGAAGCCGTGGCTCCGTACAGCGGCGAGGTATGGGATCTTGCAGCGAACGAGCTCCTGCATAAGGCCGAGGTAAAGCCTGTCATCAGAAAGCAGGCTCAGGGCCGGGCGGATCAGGACGATCACAGGTCGGAGGCGGCGATGTCTCCGGCGTTCAGAGACCTCAAGAACAGCGGCGTAGCCCTGATGCAGCTCATCGGCAAAAGCGAGGGCCATGCGAACAAGGAGCTCAACAAGATGCGCCGGGATATCGAGGCCATAATCGCGAAATACAATTCCGGGGAGGAAAGCAATGGATAACAGGCCGATCGGGGTGTTCGACTCCGGACTCGGCGGCCTGACGTCTGTGCAGGAACTCCACAGGCAGCTTCCCGAAGAAAAGGTCATATACTACGGGGATACAGCGAGGACGCCGTACGGATCCAAGTCGCCCGAGACCATAATAAAGTTCGCCACGCAGATAGTGGATTACCTGGTCGCGCGCAACACCAAGATGATCCTGATCGCGTGCAATACGGTCACGGCGCTCGCGCTGGACTCTCTGAGAGAACGCTATCCTGCCATGCCTATCATAGGCGTGATCGGGCCGACGGTCAGAAAGGTCGTTTCCGACGGCTGCAGCAACGTGGGCGTCATAGCCACGAAGGCGACCATAGGAAGCGATGTGTACGGCAGGGAGCTTCGCGCGCTCGATCCTGACATCAAGGTGAGCAGCGCCGCGTGCCCGGCCATAGTGCCGCTCGTCGAGGAGGGCCTGACCGACACGGAGATCATGGAGCCGAGGTCGTGAGCGAAGCCAGGAAGATACTGACCGACAGGCACATGCTCGCGTCGGGCTCGGAATTTACGGACAGGTATTACGCGAGCGACATGTCGGATAATTTCATCGCGATGACCGACATGCTTTTCAGGGACACGGATTTCAAAATACACCTGTTAAAACTTGAAGAATAGTAACTTTTCTTGTACAATCTATAGGCTTGCGCACTCTGACGTCAGCGATACGCCGGAATGCGCGGGAAAGAGGGAGTTATTATTATGGAAACTGAATTCAAATACGCGCTCAGCGACCCGTCGGTATTCGACGAGATCGTGAAGAACGCCGAGATCAACAGGATGGGGATCGAGGCCGTCGAGGTCATAGACATGCATGCGGACTATTTCGACACCGAGGACTTCGATTTTCGCAAAAAGGGCATAGCCTACAGGATACGTCAGGAGGACGACCGCTGCACCGCTACCATCAAGTGGGACGTGAACGTCAAGGAGGGACTCCACCAGAGAGAGGAGTTCAATCTTGTGGTCAACGACGAGAGGTTCGCCGATGATCCGGATATCGAGATCTTCATCTCGAGCGACGCCTACGAGGTTCTGCACAGGGCGGCGGGAGACAAGCCGCTCAGAAAGACCATATCCATGGACTACCAGCGCAGGCAGTTCAAGGTCGATACGGGAAAGTCCATAAGCTGCATATCCGTAGACGAGGGAGTGATCCATCACATGGACGGACACCTGGTGCCCATATGCGAGCTCGAGGTCGAGTGGTACTACGGCGACGAGGACGATTTCATGAAGCTCGCCGGGCTCATACGCGACAAATACGGTCTCGTGGCCGAGGACAGGTCAAAGCTTCAGAGGGCGTTTGAGTAGGATAACAAATCAAGCAATATAAATCACGGAGGATATTATCAAATGAAGGCAACACAGATTTCAAAGGAAAACGGAGTCGTAAAGTTCAGCATCGAATTCACTAAGGATGAATGGGCTGATGCGCTCAACAAGGCATACCTCGCAAACAGGGGGAAATTCTCTATCGACGGATTCCGCAAGGGCAAGGCTCCGAGAAAGATCATCGAGAACTACTACGGTCACGACGTATTCTGGGACGAGGCTCTCAACGCTCTGCTCGAGAACGGCTACTACGACGCTCTGAAGGAGATGGACATAGAGGTCATCTCACAGCCTTCATTCGATGCTCCTGAGATCAAAAAGGACGAGCCTGTCGTGCTCACAGGAAGCGTGCAGGTATTCCCTGAGATCGACGTAAAGAAATACAAGGGCCTCGAGATCGAGAAGATCGAGACGAAGATCGGCGACAAGGAAGTCAAGGCAGAGCTCGAAAAAGTGCAGAAGAGCCAGGCAAGGATGGAGAACGTCGAGGACAGAGCCTCCGAGAAGGGCGACACTCTCGTGTTCGACTTCGAGGGCTTTGTGGACGGCGAGGCCTTCAGCGGCGGAACGGCCGAGAACTACGAGCTCGAGCTCGGTTCGGGACAGTTCATCCCGGGCTTCGAAGAGCAGCTTGAGGGAAAGAAGCCGGGAGACGAGTGCGACGTAGAGGTCGTGTTCCCGGGAGACTATCACGCAGAGGAGCTCGCGGGCAAGCCTGCCGTGTTCAAGTGCAAGATCCACGAGATCAAGAAAGAGATACTGCCTGAGATCGACGACGAGCTGGCAAGCGATGTGAGCGAGTTCGAGACGCTGGCTGAGTACAAGAAGGACCTGAAGAAGAAACTCCAGGAGCAGGCGAGCGAGACCGATCTTTCCGTCATGAAGGACAGGGCTCTCGAGAAGCTCTACGAGTCGAACGACATCGAGGTGCCTGAGGTCATGATCGCGGGCGAGATCGACAACATGCTCTACGACATGAACCAGAACCTCGCGGCGCAGGGGCTCGGACTCCAGCAGTACATGGACTGGACGGGAAAGACCATCGAAGAGGTCAGAGAAGAGACGAAGCCTGAGGCCGAGAAGAGGGTAAAGACGAGGATACTCCTCAAGAACGTCATCAGGATGGAGGGCCTTGCTGCGGACGAAGAGGAAGTCGGAAAGCTCATGGAGGACTTCGCGGCCCAGTACGGCATGACCATCGACCAGGTAAAGGAGATGGCAGGCCCTGAGACTGAGAACTACTTCAGAGAGGACGCCGCGACAAAGAAGGCCATCGATCTCATCTTCGACAACGCGAAGCAGAAGGCCGCAAAGAAGGAAACAAAGAAAGATACAAAGGAGAAGACCGAAAAGAAGGCTGCTCCTAAGAAGACGAAGAAGGCCGAAAAAGAGGATAAGTAATGAACTATGTACCATATGTGGTCGAGCAGACCGGCCAGGGCGAACGCACCTATGACATATACTCGAGGCTGTTGATCGACAGGATCATTTTCATAGACGAGGAGATCACCGAGCACACGGCGAGCGTCGTCGTGGCGCAGCTTCTCTTCCTCGAGGCGCAGGATCCGGATAAGGACATCAACATATATATCAATTCGCCGGGAGGCATGGTGACCGCCGGGCTTGCGATATATGACACGATGAGGTTCATAAAGCCGGACATCAGCACCATATGCGTCGGCATGGCCGCCAGCATGGGGGCCGTCCTGCTCGCCGCCGGCACGAAGGGCAAGAGATACGCTCTTCCGAACGCCGAGATTATGATCCACCAGCCGCTGGGAGGCTTCCAGGGCCAGGCTTCGGATATCAAGATCAACGCCGACCACATCCTCGAGATAAAGGACAGGCTCAACCGCATACTGGCTGAAGCGACGGGTCAGGATCTTTCGGTCATCGAGAAGGATACCGACAGAGACAACTACATGAGCGCGGCCGATGCGGCGGAATACGGCCTGGTCGACAAGGTAATAGAGAAACACTAACAGGCAGAGGGACGAATGTCAGATAACAACGAAGTAAAATGTTCATTTTGCGGTAAGTCGAGCTCTCAGGTCCGCAGCATGATGGTCGGACCTGACGTGTATATCTGCAACGAGTGCGTCGATCTCATCAAGTCCATGATGGACGAAGAGAACTCTCCGGCGCCTAAAAAGAAGAGCGGAAGGCTTCCGAGGCCGGACGAGATCAAGGCCGAGCTCGACCAGTACGTGATCGAGCAGGACAAGGCCAAGAGGAGCCTGGCTGTTGCGGTGTACAACCACTACAAGAGGATAAGGCATCTCGACAGATACAAGAACAGCGACGCAGAGAAGGTCGAGCTCAGCAAGAGCAACATACTCATGCTGGGACCTACGGGCTGCGGCAAGACTTTGCTTGCCCAGACGCTGGCCCGCATACTCGATGTTCCTTTCGCCATAGTCGACGCCACTTCGCTGACCGAAGCGGGCTACGTGGGCGAGGATGTCGAGAACATACTGCTGAGGCTCTATCAGGCGGCTGACGGAGACCTCGACAGGGCGCAGCGCGGCATCATCTACGTCGACGAGATCGACAAGATCGCCAGAAAGTCCGAGAACATGTCGATCACAAGGGACGTCTCGGGCGAGGGAGTGCAGCAGGCGCTGCTCAAGATCATCGAGGGCACCGTCGCTAACGTGCCGCCTCAGGGAGGCAGGAAGCATCCTAACCAGGAGTTCATACACTTCGACACAAAGGACGTGCTCTTCATCTGCGGCGGAGCCTTTACGGGGCTCGACAAGATAATCAAGGTAAGGCTCGGCAACAAGGTCATCGGCTTCAACAAGGAAGACAAGGTGGCCGACATCGACGACGCCGACATACTGCTGAAGGCGGAGCCTGAGGATCTTCTGAAATTCGGACTGATCCCTGAGCTCATCGGAAGGCTGCCTGTCACGGTGGCGCTGTCCGAACTCAGCGAAGAGGCTCTTGTCAGGATCATCACCGAACCGAAGAATTCGCTGGTGAAGCAGTACCAGACGCTCTTTGCGATGGACGATGTAGACCTTGTCATCGAGGACGAGGCCGTACGCGCCATAGCGGACAAGGCCCTGAAGCTCAATACCGGAGCCAGAGGCTTACGGGGCATATTCGAGGGCATCATGACGGACATCATGTACGAGCTGCCTTCGCGGCCGGAGGTCGAGAAATGCATCATCACGGCCGAGGTCGTAAACGGCGATGCGGAGCCGAAGCTCATACTCAGAAAAGAACTCAAGGAACCTGAAAAGGTAATGGAGAAAGAAGCATAATGACAGGATCCGAAATCATCAGCAGGATCCCGTATATCCCTCTGAGAGGACAGACGTTCTTCCCGGGGACTATCGTGGGATTCGACATCGGAAGAGATAAATCACTTGCCGCCGTTGATCATGCGATGAACGGCGACAAATATATTGCAGTGTCTGCGCAGAGGGACCCTTCGGTCAGCGATCCGAAGAAGGAGGACTGCTACCTTACGGGCACGCTCATAAGGGTGAGGCAGGTCGTCAAGAAGAACGAGGAGTACGTGCGCATACTGGTCGTCGTCGAGCAGAGGATACTGATCGACAATATCTACGATGACGGCAGGATGCTCACCTGCGACTACAGCATCGCCGAGGACTATGACGACGACATGAACGACATCGGCATGCAGGCGAATATCCGCGTGCTCAGGCAGATGTACTTCAAGTACCTCGAGCTGACAGGCCAGGGCGAATCGGCAGGAAGGACGCTCATCGACGACATCGACGATCCGTCGCTTCTCTGCAGCCTGATCGCCAACGAGATAGACGTGAGCTACGATCTGAAGCAGACGCTGCTCGAGATCGACTCGGTCAAGCTCAGGATCGGGCACCTCGTCGACATGATCGGAAGGGAGAACAACATCCTTTCGATCGCCAAGAGGATAAACAACCGCGTGGTCAAGAACATGAACCGCGGCCAGAAGGAGTATTACCTCAGGGAGCAGCTCCAGGTCATAAAAGAGGAGCTGGGCGAGGATGAGGACATCGACGACGAGGCCCGCCAGTGGAAGGAAAAGCTCGACGAGCTGAAGCTCAGCGAGAAGGTCGACGCCAAGGTCAGAAAAGAGATCGACAAGTTCACGAAGATGACTTCGATGAGCCCCGACGCCAACGTGTCGAGGACCTACATCGAGACCATACTCGAGCTTCCGTGGCACGAATCCTCGAAGATAAACCGCAACCTGAAGAAGGCCGAGAAGATACTGAACGAGGATCACTACGGACTCGAAAAGGTCAAGGAGAGGATACTCGAGCATCTTGCGGTGCAGCATCTCACGAAAGAGAACAAGGGGCCTATCATCTGCCTGGTCGGGCCGCCGGGAGTCGGAAAGACTTCGATCGCAAGGTCCATCGCCAGGGCAACGAACAGGGAGTTCGTCAGGATGTCCCTGGGCGGAGTCAGGGACGAGGCCGAGATAAGAGGGCACAGGCGCACATACATCGGCGCCATCCCGGGCAGAGTGATCAACAGCATCATCGAGGCGGGAGTGAACAATCCGCTCTTCCTTTTCGACGAGGTCGACAAGATCGGCAGCGACTTCAGGGGCGATCCGGCTTCGGCTCTCCTTGAGGTGCTCGACCCGGAGCAGAACAACACTTTCACGGACCACTACCTCGAGATCCCGTTCGATCTTTCGGGCGTCATGTTCATCACGACAGCGAACACGACGGCGACGATACCGGCTCCGCTGCTCGACAGGATGGAAGTCATCGAGCTCTCGAGCTATACTGAAGAAGAGAAGGTCCATATCGCCATGGACTACCTGGTGCCGAAGAGGATGAAGGAGAACGGTCTCAAAAGGACGCAGTTCAGCATCAGCAAGGCGGCTGTCAGGGATATCATAGAGTATTACACGCGCGAGGCGGGAGTCAGGAACCTCGAAAGAGAGATAGGAAACGCCTGCCGCAAGGCCGCGCGCAACATAGTCGGCGGAAGCCGCAAGAAGAATTCCGTCACGCCGGGCAACCTGAAGTCCTACATAGGAAAGAGGGTGTTCATAGAAGACATCGGCTCCCTTGAGCCGGAGGTCGGAGTGACGACGGGTCTTGCGTGGACGTCGGTCGGCGGGGTCACGCTCACCATAGAGACCGTTAAGATGCCGGGCAGCGGAAAGCTCGTGCTGACGGGGCAGATGGGCGATGTGATGAAGGAATCCGCCCAGACCGCGCTCGGGTACATCAAATCCATATCCGGCAAGTACAAAATAGGCAAGGATGTGTTCAAGGATTACGATATCCAGATCCACATCCCCGAGGGCGCGACTCCTAAGGACGGACCGTCCGCGGGCATCACGATGTGCTCTGCGCTGTTCTCGCTTCTTACGGACCGCAAGGCCGACAAGACAGTCGCGATGACGGGCGAGATAACGCTCAGGGGCAAGGTCCTCAGGATAGGCGGCCTCAAGGAGAAGACGCTCGCGGCGTACAGACAGGGCATTCGCAGGGTCATCATCCCTGAGGAGAACGTGCCGGATCTCGAAGACATACCGGCCTCGGTGCGCCGGAAGATCGAATTCATCCCGGTCGGGGATTTTGAAGATCTGATCCCTATAGTCATAAAATGAAGATAAACAAAGCCGAACTCGAAGCCGTCGCCGTGAAGGCGTCGCAATATCCGCCGGAGGATCTTCCCGAGATCGCGTTCGCGGGCAGGTCCAACGTCGGCAAGTCGTCTCTTCTGAACCTCATCACCGGCAGGAAGAGCCTGGCCAGAGTCTCCGGAAGCCCGGGAAAGACCAGGACCATCAACTTCTACAGGTGCAACGATGAGTTCAGGATAGTTGATCTGCCCGGATACGGATATGCGAAGATCAGCAGGAGCGAGAGCGAGAAGTGGGGCGCCATGATAGAAGGCTATCTCGAAAACAGAAAGACCCTTCTGAAGGTGGTGCAGCTCGTGGACATAAGGCATGAGCCGAGCGCCCAGGACGTGCAGATGTACGATTATCTGAAATATTACGGGCTGGACGGCATAGTCGCCGCCACCAAGGCCGACAAGCTCGGGGCGAACGCGAGGGCGAAGGCTCTGAGGCTCATAAGGCAGACCCTGGGAATGAAAAAAGATGATATACTTATACCGGTATCGGCGCTGAAAAGGACGGGAGACGATGAGCTCCTGGACGCGATGCAGGATCTGATCGGACCGAAAGGAGACAAGTGATAATGGCCAAGGAAAAGATCATCGGAAAGCTGCTGTTCACTGAGGAGCAGATACAGGCAAGGGCGAGGGAGATCGCCGCTCAGATCGATAAGGATTTCGCGGGCGAGGAGGTCATCCTTCTCTGCACTCTGAAGGGCTCGGTGCTCTGGTTCTCGGACATCCTGAGATACATGAAGACCGACGCGAAGATCGACTTCCTTTCGGCCAGCAGCTACGGCGCCTCGACGGTGAGCTCGGGCGTGGTCAAGATCAGCTTCGACCCGCAGGTGAACATGTACAACCACAATGTGATCGTGGTCGAGGACATCGTGGATACGGGAAGGACGCTCTCGTACATGCTGCCTAAGCTCGAGGAGAGAGGGCCGAAGTCCGTGAAGCTCTGCACCATGCTCAACAAGCAGGCGAGAAGGACGGACGATGTTACTCCCGACTATGTAGGCTTTGAGGTCGACGACCTCTTTGTTATAGGATACGGACTGGACTTCGACCAGAGGTTCAGAGGCCTTCCGTATATAAGCTATCTGGATGAACAGGATGTTGAATCTCTCTGATACAACAAAACTTGATCATGATGAACTGAGGGCTCTGATCGAATCGGACCTCAAAAAGGATCTTCACATGCACACGACGTTCTCGGACGGCGCGATGACTCCTGAAGAGCTTATTGATATGCGCGTGAAAGAGGGTTATGAGCTGCTCGCCATTACCGACCATGACGTCATCGGAGGCTCGGTCGCAGGCATGGCCTATGCGAAGAAGATCGGTCTGCCGTTCATCTACGGCATCGAATTCGACTCAGAGGACGCGGTCGGCGACGACCTTCACATGCTCGGATACGGCTTCGATCCGGAGAACGAGATATTCCTCGACGTCGTCATCGAGGTCATCGCAGACAGGAACAAAAGAAACAAACAGTTCATGGACGCTCTCAACACGAGGGGCTTCGGCATCACTGAGGATGACGTGAAGAAGATCAACGGCGGCAGATATGTCGGAAAGCCGACCTTCGCCAAGATCCTGATCAAGAAGGGGATCGTGAGCAGCGTCAACGAGGCGTTCAGCACCATATTCAGGGAGCCTGATCTGAAAGCGATAAAGAAGGTGACCATGTCTTCAAAGAAGGCGATAGATACCATCCATGCGGGCGGCGGACTGGCCGTGATGGCCCATCCGATGGAGCAGAGGCGCAAGGACGAGAGCTTCGAGGTATTCAAACCGAGGATGTTCCACATCATCGATACCATGGTGGCCTACGGCATCGACGGGCTCGAGTGCCATCATCCGTCAGCGAGCGAGATGCAGCAGGAGCTCCTGGTGCAGTACGCGAAGGAGCACGGGCTCATGATCACGAGAGGCTCCGACTTCCACTCTCTGGAAGCGCGCAGGGACTTCGAGATCTACCACAGACCGTAGGGCATAAAAAGGCATGCCGCATGACAGCTCCGCAGTTATACCGTGGACAGACCGCTGGCATAAAAGGGCGCGGTCACAGCATCCGTTTCTGAAGCAGAAAGACCGATATATGCATTTTTGTAAGAAAACAGCATTGATAATACTCCTTGCGCTGGGCATGGCTCTCGGCATGATGCCGGTGACGGGCCAGACGGCGTATGCGGATAATACACTTATCGATGTTTCCGGAACCATGGTAAAAGAGGGCGATCCACTGCCCCATGTTGAGTCGAAATGGACGTTTGACAGAAACCCTGCCGGCGGATATACGCTGACACTGAACAGTCTCACCGCTTATTCCTATGCTGATGATATTATTTCGTACTACGATGACAAACCTCTCACTATCGTTTTGAATGGAGACAGCAGCATTACTAATAGTAATGACAGCGGTCATGGGATCCTGTCGGTCGACAGCGCCGATATAACTATCGAGGGCAGCGGGACCCTAAAAATAACGGCAGGAGGCAATGCCATCCGGTCCAACGGCGATATCGAAATAATCGGCGGAACCGTGACTGCCACCAGTAAAAACAGCTCGGCTGTCTGCGCCAATAACGCTGATGTGACGATAAGCGGCGGCGCCGTGACTGCAAGAGGCGGTGAAACTGCTGATCCCATGCATCCTGCTTACGGCATCTGCGCTTATAACGGCAATGTAACGATCAGCGGGAACAGCACGACAGCAGAAGCCTTCGGAGGCATGGCAGGCATTTATGCCGATAAATTCGATAACGATACCGGCAATGTAACGATAAGCGGCGGCACCGTGACTGCTGAGGGCGGTAAATACGGCATCTGTTCCATGGCTGCCAATGCAGAGATCAGCGGAGGCACAGTCAAGGCTACAGCGCATAAGTTCCAGGGGAATGGTGTTTATGCACACAGACGCGTGAACATATCCGGCGGAAATGTCGAGGCAGCTGCGGAAGGTGCCGACGGTCATGCCATTTATGCCGGGAACTCCGTGAATATATCCGATGCCGGAACGGTGAAAGCCACAGCGACCGGTGCTGAAAGTTACGCGATCCTGGGCGCGCTCGGAGTGAGCATCAGCGGCGGAGCGGTCGAAGCCAAAGCCACCGGTTCGGATTCTTACGGCATCAGATCCCAGGACAATACGGAAATACTCGGAGGAGATGTAAAAGCGGAGGCTACCCTGGAGGCACTCAGCGGCAAGGTCAAAAACTCGATCAAAGGTACCGGCTGGACGGAATCCGGAAAGGAGACTATCGATATCAGTACCGTCGCCAGGCTGCTTCGTTACAAGAAGGTGCAGTTCCCGGCAGAAAAGGCTGAGGTCACAAGAGCGCCGGAAGCAAAGACACTGACATACGACGGTTCTGCGCAGCAGCTTGTCACTGCAGGCAAAGCATACGGCGGCACCATGCAGTATGCTGTCGGTACCGCTGAAAAGGCAACAGGACCTTATTCTGCCGCCATCCCTGAAGGAACCGAAGCAGGAACATACTACGTGTGGTACAAGGCGGTCGGAGATGCGGACCACAGTGATTCCGATGCTGCATATGTTACGGCAACTATCTCTGAATCGCCGGCGCCTGCCGCTGAATCCAGCATCACTTATGATCTTAACGGCGGTTCCCTGAACGGCAGGACCGGCATAGTGACAGTGAAAGCGAAGAACGGTTCTGTGATAACTCTGCCTGAACCTGAAAGAGACGGCTATATCTTCGATTACTGGCAGGGCTCAAGATACAATGCAGGAGACAGGTACACCGTCAATGGCGATCATACATTCACAGCTGTATGGAAGACCGGAGGCGGCAGCGGATCAGGCGGGTCCGGCGAATCCGGCGGATCCGGCGAATCCGGAGGGTCTCGCGGATACAGCGGATCCGGAAAAGACTCGAAGAGTGTAAAGACCGGCGATGAGAAGAACCTTGCAGGCTGGATCACTCTGATGGGGGTATCGGCGCTCGCGCTGGCATCTCTGTACATAAGGCGCAGGGACATTCTGCACAGATAGGGCACGGATAGCGCACAGACAGCGCATATCCCTCACGCAAAACATAAGCTTCGACATCAGGCTGCAAAAAGTTTCCGGCATGAGACTGCAAAAGGTTTCCGGCATCAGGCAGCAGATATAAGGGGAACTAGGCAGCAGACTGCAAATCAACGGCAAATTAAGGGGGCTGTCGCATTTGAAAGAATGCGGCAGCCTCTTAACATGAAAAAGATAGCCGGCTCTAACGGGGCCTGTCCCTGTTAAAGGCAACTAACGGTGCCGACAACTAACGGGGCCTGTCCCCGTTAGCATTGGCTGACCGTTCGGCCTCCACTGTCCTCACGGTGTCTGCCGGCCGTTCGCACCGCTCTAGAGCTGTCCGAGCGGGCTTAGTAGTCCCCGCCGGCCAGCGCTGGC